>NZ_AQGU01000028.1 GCF_014905615.1 Pseudoalteromonas aliena SW19 | reverse complement strand
ATTATAGGGAGATCCGAAAACAGATCAACCCTTTTTTGAAGAAAACTTGAAATAATGTGCTGTTCGCTGAGTATTTGAGCTAAACGGTCAAAAACAACACTAAACAGTATGTCTTTACTAGTTTATATAGCTAGTTAATGTAAAAACGAGTATTAAAAGCCATGATCACCCTTTCGAAATGGGATCCATTCGAATCCTATTCATTAATAAATGATCTATACCGCTACACAAAATTCAAATTGCTCCTTTATAAGGAGTAACAATTAGATAAGGCAAATACAAAGACCATTCCTGAATTGACTTGCTATGTTTTACGTAAATTTAGTACGGTTAAAAAATGGAACTATTTAAGTCTGTGGCCGTTGAGGCTTAATAGAAAGTATAAGATGTTAAATATCAGCTAAATTTTAATGTTTACTCATTTATTTATTATGAAGCCAATTCAATTAGCCATCTTGAATTTAAAAGAGCTATTAGGATAGTTAACCTGAACTCTAGATAATAAATCTATCTCAAGCAGCTATTTTTAGCCCTTACTACATTGAATTTACTAACAATAGCCCCGCTATTGATGCGTAAATTCGCCTTGTTTTCACTGAAAATCTCTGGCTAGCGAAAAGTAAATTAAAATATCATTATGATTTAATATATTAGTTAATATCTTAACCAAAGCTCAGGTTAGTTAATAAACCACTCTTGATGAAAGATATCGCTGATAAAAGTTTTAAATGAATCCACATAAGCTTATAAAGTAGGAACTTTAGGAAGAAATATTCTGTTGGGGGGACTTAATAAATTTTAGACAAGAAAAAGCCGAGCATTGCTCGGCTTTTAGGTTTCTTTAAGACTTACTCTGCAGACTGTGCGTCTTCTTGAACTGCTTCGCTAGTCGCTGGGCGACCAACTAGTTCAATATAAGCCATTGGTGCATTATCACCAGTACGGAAGCCACACTTAAGAATACGAGTGTAACCACCTGGACGATCCGCGTTACGAGGACCGATTTCACTGAATAATTTACCAACAACTTCTTTATCACGCGTGCGAGCAAACGCTAAACGGCGATTTGCTACACTGTCAGTCTTAGCCAGTGTGATTAAAGGTTCAATTACACGACGTAACTCTTTCGCTTTAGGCAAAGTAGTTTTGATGATTTCATGTTTCACCAAAGAACCTGCCATATTGCTAAACATCGCTTTACGATGGCTACTGTTACGGTTTAATTGACGACCACTCTTACGATGGCGCATGACCCTATCCTTCTAACTAAACTAATATAGTGATTTAGATTATTCAGCTAAACTTGCAGGTGGCCAATTTTCTAGGCGCATGCCCAGAGAAAGACCACGTGAAGCTAGCACGTCTTTAATTTCAGTTAGAGACTTCTTACCTAGATTAGGCGTTTTAAGAAGCTCAACTTCAGTGCGCTGAACTAAATCACCGATATATTGAATTTGCTCGGCTTTCAAGCAGTTTGCTGAGCGTACTGTTAGCTCAAGATCATCAACTGGACGAAGTAGAATAGGATCGAATTCTGGCTTCTCTTCTTTCTCTTCTGGCTCAGTTACATCACGTAAATCTACGAATGCATCTAATTGCTCAGCTAAGATAGTAGACGCACGGCGGATCGCTTCTTCTGGATCTAAAGTGCCGTTTGTTTCCATATCAATGATTAACTTGTCTAAATCTGTACGTTGCTCAACACGGGCTGATTCAACCGAGTACGCAATACGTTCAACTGGACTAAATGATGCATCAAGCAACAATCTACCAATTGGACGCTCATCGTCATCAGAGGATAAACGACTAGATGCCGGCACATAACCACGACCACGTTCAACACGAATTCGCATGCTGATCTCGCTGTTATTTGTTGTTAAATTACAAATAACGTGATCTGGATTAGCAATTGTTACATCGCCATCGTGCTGAATATCAGACGCAGTAACAGGACCTACACCAGATTTAGTCAGGGTCAGAAAAACTTCATCTTTGCCTTCTAACGTTACTGCTAAACCTTTTAGGTTTAATAGTATTTCAATGATGTCTTCTTGTACGCCTTCTTTCGCGCTGTACTCATGCAATACACCGTCGATTTCAACTTCAGTTACTGCACATCCAGGCATAGATGAAAGCAATATACGGCGTAAGGCATTACCCAGAGTATGACCGAAGCCACGCTCTAATGGTTCTAAAACTATTTTAGAACGCGTTGGGTTGATAGCGTCGATGTCGACTAACCTTGGTTTTAGAAATTCTGTTACAGAACCCTGCATTTTATCCTCTCTTAACTCTTAACTTTACTTAGAGTAAAGTTCGACGATTAGTTGTTCATTGATGTCCGCAGACAAATCTGAACGCTCAGGTAGACGCTTAAAGCTGCCTTCCAGTTTCTTACCGTCAACTTCAACCCAAGTCGGCTTTTCACGTTGCTCAGCCAACTCTAGAGCAGCGATGATACGTGCTTGTGTTTTAGACTTCTCACGGATTACAACAGTATCTTCTGGAGTAATTACGTATGAAGGAATATTCACAACACGACCATTAACTAAAATCGCTTTATGGCTTACTAACTGACGTGCTTCAGCACGTGTGCTAGCAAAACCCATGCGATATACAACATTGTCTAAACGTTGCTCTAATAGCTGTAACAAGTTTTCACCTGTATTGCCTTTAAGGCGAGCAGCTTCTTTGTAATAGTTACGGAATTGCTTTTCTAATACACCGTAGATACGACGTACTTTTTGCTTTTCACGTAATTGTAAACCGTAATCAGATAAGCGACCTTTACGAGCGCCGTGCTGACCAGGTGCAGTCTCAAGTTTACACTTAGAGTCGATAGCTCTTACGCCGCTCTTAAGGAACAGGTCAGTACCTTCACGACGACTCAGCTTGAGCTTAGGGCCCAAATATCTTGCCATGTTATTTCTCCTAACCTATTGTTAAACGCGACGTTTCTTCGGTGGACGACAACCATTATGTGGTATTGGCGTCACGTCAGTAATGTTGGTAATACGGTAACCAGCAGCATTCAAAGCACGTACAGCAGATTCACGACCTGGACCTGGACCTTTGATGAAAACTTCTAGATTTTTTAAACCGTATTCTTGAGCAGCAGTACCTGCACGCTCTGCAGCAACCTGAGCAGCAAATGGTGTAGATTTACGTGAACCACGGAAACCTGAACCACCGGCAGTAGCCCATGATAGTGCATTACCTTGACGGTCGGTAATCGTTACAATAGTGTTGTTGAAAGACGCATGAACATGAGCCATACCATCAGCAACTTGTTTTTTAACCTTTTTACGACGAATTGGTGTCTTAGCCATAATACTATCCCCTTATCGCTTAATAGGCTTACGAGGACCCTTACGGGTGCGCGCGTTAGTCTTAGTTCTTTGACCACGTAGTGGTAAAGAGCGACGGTGACGTAGGCCACGATAGCAACCAAGATCCATAAGGCGCTTGATATTTAAAGTAACTTCACGACGAAGATCACCTTCAACAGTGTACTTGCCAACTGCATCACGCAGTACGTCAAGAATTTCGTCTGAAAGTTCACCGATTTTTGTGGTCTCGGCGATACCAGTCGCTTCTAAGATAGCCTTAGAGCGAGTCTTACCTATGCCATAAATAGCTGTTAAACCAATAACTGCATGTTTATGATCAGGGACGTTAATGCCAGCAATACGGGCCACTAACACATCTCCTATATTCGAATTTGGTAATCATAAGTTTGAAAAGCCCGTAAGGATACTCAAACGAAGACCAAATTACTACTAAAAACACAGGCCGAGAAAAACTCAGCCTGCACGACTGTTTACTTAGCCTTGCCTTTGCTTATGCTTAGGCTCACTGCAAATTACGCGTACTACACCAGCACGTTTAATAACTTTACAGTTACGGCATATTTTCTTAACGGAAGCACGTACTTTCATTGCTCAACTCCGTAAACTGACCTTATCGACCGTAGCCTTTAAGGTTCGCTTTTTTCAGCACAGAATCATACTGATGAGACATCAGGTGAGTCTGTACTTGTGCCATAAAGTCCATGATTACAACAACGATAATCAAAATTGATGTACCGCCGAAATAGAATGGCGTTTGCCATGCCATAGTCATGAATTCGGGCACCAGACAGATAAAGGTTATATACAAAGCACCTGCCAATGTCAGGCGTGTCATCACTTTATCAATGTATTTAGATGTCTGCTCACCTGGACGAATACCTGGGATAAATGCGCCAGATTTCTTAAGGTTATCTGCTGTTTCACGTGGGTTAAACACCAACGCTGTGTAGAAAAAGCAGAAGAAGATTATAGCCGCAGCTAAAACAAGTGAGTACAACGGTTGACCTGGGGTCAACGTAGTAGCAACAGCTTGTAATACATCAGCGACCGGACCTTCACCTTGGCCGAACCAGCTAGCAATTGTACCAGGGAACAGAATTATACTGCTAGCGAAGATTGGTGGAATAACACCCGCCATGTTTACTTTTAGTGGTAAATGCGTGCTTTGAGCAGCAAATACTTGACGACCTTGTTGGCGTTTAGCGTAGTTTACAACAATACGACGTTGTCCACGTTCAAAAAACACTACAAGATAAGTAACAGCGAATACAATTACCGCAACCATCAACAGTACAAAAACATTCAAATCACCTTGGCGCGCCATTTCGACTGTCGAACCAATAGCAGACGGCAAGTTAGCTACAATACCAACAAATATTAGAACTGAGATACCGTTACCGATACCGCGTTCTGTTATTTGTTCACCCAACCACATAAGGAACATAGTACCAGTTACTAAACTCACCACAGCGGTGAAATAGAAACCCATACCAGGGTTAACAACTAACCCCTCCATCATGCCCGGTAAGCTAGAAGCAATACCGATTGATTGAATAGTAGCTAGCACAAGCGTGCCATAGCGTGTGTACTGGCTAATTTTTTTACGCCCTTGCTCACCTTCTTTCTTAAGCTCTATAAACGGAGGATACATATGCGTTAATAGTTGCGTAATAATCGAAGCCGAGATATACGGCATAATACCCAGTGCTAACACTGAAGCTCGCTCAAGTGCACCACCACTGAACATGTTGAACATTTCAACAATGGTGCCCTTTTGTTGCTCGAAGAAATCGGCAAGTACAGCGGCGTCAATCCCAGGGATCGGCACAAATGAACCTAGACGGTAAATTATGATAGCACCCAATACGAAGAGTAATCGGCGCTTCAATTCCGAAAGTCCACTTTGTGCACTTTGTGTATCTTGACCTGGTTTAGCCATTAGTACTTCCTTAGTCTTCTACCTTGCCTCCGGCAGCTTCAATAGCTTCGCGTGCACCTTTAGAGGCTTTAAGGCCTTTAACGGTAACAGCGCGTGAAACTTCGCCAGATTTAACAACTTTAACGAAAAGAACGTTCTTTTTAACTAGACCAGCTGCTTGTAACGCGCTTAGGTCTACCACATCGCCTTCTACTTTAGCGATTTCAAAAAGGTTTATTTCTGCAGATACTAAAGATTTGCGAGAAGTGAAACCAAATTTAGGTAGACGACGTTGCATAGGCATTTGACCGCCTTCAAAACCAACGCGTACTTTACCGCCAGAACGTGACTTTTGACCTTTGTGACCACGACCACCAGTCTTACCTAGACCAGAACCGATACCACGACCAACACGTTTTGGAGCAGTTTTTGAACCTGCAGCAGGTGAAAGTGTATTCAAATGCATGAAATTAACCCTCTACCTTAACCATGTAAGAAACCTTGTTTATCATACCACGTACACATGCTGTGTCTTCTAACTCAACAGTGTGGTTGATACGACGTAAACCAAGACCGCGTAATGTAGCTTTATGTTTCGGTAAACGACCGATAGAGCTTTTTACTTGTGTTACTTTTACAGTTTGATTTGCCATGGTTACCCCAGTATTTCGTCTACGCGAAGGCCACGTTTTGCAGCGATTGACTGTGGAGAATTCATATTCTCAAGAGCCGAAATCGTTGCACGTACTACGTTGATTGGGTTAGTAGAACCGTAACATTTAGAAAGTACGTTCTGAACACCAGTCACTTCTAGTACTGCACGCATAGCGCCACCTGCGATGATACCAGTACCTTCAGAGGCTGGTTTCATGAACACTAGTGAGCCAGCATGACGTCCCTTAACAGGATGCTGTAATGTATTGCCATTTAGGTCTACATTGATCATGTTGCGACGTGCTTTTTCCATTGCTTTTTGAATAGCAGCTGGAACTTCACGTGCTTTACCATAACCAAAACCTACTTTACCTGCGCCGTCACCAACTACAGTTAGTGCAGTAAAGCTAAAGATACGACCACCTTTAACTACTTTAGACACACGGTTTACCGCGATTAGCTTTTCAGCTAGATCAGGCTGTTGTTGCTTTGCTTCTACGTTAGCCATTGTCTACTCCTAGAATTGCAAACCGGCTTCACGCGCAGCATCAGCTAGCGCCTTCACACGGCCGTGATATTTAAAGCCACTGCGATCAAAAGCAATCTTTTCGATGCCTTTGTCAGCCGCACGTTCAGCAACCGCTTTGCCAACTGCTTGCGCAGCTTCAACGTTACCGGTGCCTTTAACTGTTTCGCTAATAGCCTTTTCAACAGTAGAAGCAGCAGCCAGTACATTACCCTCAGCATTTACAACTTGAGCGTAGATGTGACGTGGCGTGCGGTGGATAACAAGACGCGTTGTGCCTTGTTCAATATAATTTCTACGAGTGCGTTTAGCACGACGTAGACGAGCTGTTTTTTTATCCATCGTCTTACCTTACTTCTTCTTAGCCTCTTTACGGCGTACATTCTCATCTGAATAACGAACACCCTTACCTTTATAAGGCTCAGGTTTACGGTATGCACGAATGTTAGCAGCTGTTTGACCAACTAACTGCTTATCTACGCCCTTAACTAGAACTTCTGTTTGGCTTGGAGTTTCAATCGTAATTCCTTCAGGAACTGCGAAATTAACTGGGTGTGAGAAGCCAAGAGTTAAATCTAATGTTTTACCCTTAGCTGCAGCACGGTAACCCACGCCTACTAACTGAAGTTTCTTCTCGTAACCTACATGCGTACCAACAACCATGTTGTTGATTAGAGCACGAGCAGTACCTGCTTGAGCCCATGCATTAGCTACGCCATCACGAGGTAAAGTAGTAATAACGTTGTCGTTAACTTGTACTTCAACAGCGTTGTTGATAGTACGAGTAAGTTCACCGTTTTTGCCTTTAACTGTGATTTCCTGGCCTTTTAATGTAACTTCTACACCGGCAGGAACAGTAATTGGTGCCTTTGCTATGCGAGACATAGTTCCCCTCCGATTAAGCTACAAAACCAATGATTTCACCACCAACACCAGCACTACGTGCTGTGCGGTCTGTCATTAGGCCTTTAGAAGTTGATACGATAGCGATACCAAGACCACCCATTACCTTAGGTAATTGGTCACGTTTCTTATAGATACGTAAACCAGGGCGACTTACACGCTGGATATTTTCAATTACAGCTTTGCCTTCGAAGTACTTCAACTCGATAGAAAGCTCAGGTTTAACTTCACCGTCAACTGTGAAGTCTACGATATAACCTTCGTCTTTTAGTACTTTAGCTAATGCTACTTTCAGCTTTGAAGTTGGCATCGTTACAGATACTTTCTTCGCTGATTGACCGTTACGGATACGTGTAAACAAATCCGCGATAGGATCTTGCAAGCTCATAGTCTTACTCCCATGATTCTATTACCAGCTAGCCTTTTTAAGGCCAGGAATTTCACCGCGCATAGCTGCTTCGCGAACTTTAATACGGCTCATGCCGAATTTGCGAAGGTAACCATGTGGGCGGCCCGTAATGTTACAACGATTACGTTGACGTACAGGGCTAGAATCACGAGGTAAAGCTTGTAGCTTAAGAACCGCGTCCCAACGATCATCTTCAGATGAATTAACATCTGCGATGATAGCTTTTAGTGCTGTACGCTTTTCAGCGAATTGAGCAACTAGTTTTGTGCGCTTAGCTTCGCGCGCTTTCATAGAATTCTTTGCCATAACCCTACCCTTATTTCTTAAATGGGAAGTTAAACGCTTCTAACAACGCACGGCCTTCCTCATCAGATTTCGCAGAAGTAGTGATAGTAATATCCATACCGCGTACACGGTCTACTTTATCGTAATCGATTTCTGGGAAGATGATTTGTTCACGTACGCCCATGCTGTAGTTACCACGTCCATCAAAAGACTTAGCACTTACGCCACGGAAGTCACGAATACGTGGGATAGCGATTGATACCAAACGCTCAAAAAAGTCCCACATACGCTCGCCGCGTAGGGTTACTTTACAACCAATCGGGTAGCCTTCACGCACTTTAAAGCCAGCAACAGATTTGCGTGCTTTAGTGATTAAAGGTTTCTGACCAGAGATTGCTGCTAAATCCGCTACTGCGTGATCTAAAATCTTCTTGTCAGCTAGGGCTTCGCCCACGCCCATATTCAATGTGATCTTTTCGATCTGAGGGACTTGCATGACAGAGCTGAAGCCAAACTTCTCTTGAAGTTCAGTTACTACTTTGTCTTTGTATACTTCATGCAGTTTCGCCATCATTCTACTCCAACTATTAGATAGTTTTACCAGTAGATTTAAAGATACGTAATTTCTTACCATCTTCAATCTTGAAACCTACACGATCTGCTTTACTCGTTTCCGAGTTGAAGATCGCAACGTTTGATGCATCCATAGATGCTTCTTTCTCAACAATACCGCCAGCTTGGTTCAATTGTGGAACCGGCTTTTGGTGTTTCTTGATCAAGTTTATGCCTTCGACAAAGATTCGACCAGATTCAGTAACAACTGAAAGCACTTTTCCGCGCTTACCTTTGTCTTTACCTGCTAGTACGATTACTTCGTCATCACGACGTATTTTTGCTGCCATGATTGGCTCCTTACAGTACTTCTGGGGCTAGTGAAACGATTTTCATGAACTTATCATTACGAAGTTCGCGAGTCACAGGGCCGAAAATACGTGTACCAATTGGCTGTAAGTTATCATTTAAGATAACAGCAGCGTTGCTGTCAAAACGGATCAAAGAACCATCTGGACGGCGAACACCTTTTCTGGTACGCACAACTACCGCGTTTTTAACATCACCTTTCTTCACTTTACCGCGAGGAATAGCTTCTTTAACAGAAACTTTAATGATGTCGCCAATCGCTGCGTAGCGACGGTGTGAACCACCAAGGACTTTTATACACTGCACTTTGCGAGCGCCGCTGTTATCAGCAACTTCCAGCTGAGTTTGCATTTGGATCATGTTAATGACCTCCGGTGTAGTAATTACAACGTGTCTTAAATTTGTTTAAAATCAAGACATTTCGATTAAATCCCACTCAAAAACAAACGAGTTGTCTCTTAAGGGCGGGCAATTGTACCAGCATTGAAGGAGTAGCGATAGGTTATTTTTTAATTAATTTAGAGTGGGAGATAATTAAACTTGAGCAATTACGGCTATGTAACTATTTTACAGATGGTTACAAAACAAACAAGACACCTCTAAGGTGCCTTGTTTGTTTAAATCAGAGTAAATTAACCAAATAAACCTTTTAATTTATCTTTAATTTTTTCTTTCGCCTTCTTTTTAGCTTTTTCTTTTGCTTCATCGACTTTTTGTTTGGCTTCATCCTTAAGCACATTACTTACATCAAGCTTTATGCCTACATCGTGAAAAGGCCCTTTTATTCGAAGTGGTATTTTAAACCCAGTACTGTCGTCGGTAGTACCTTGTCCTTCGATTGAGCTAACAATGCCGGTTACTAAGCGATAATTTACTGTTGTTTTAGGTAAATTAACATCACCTTCACCAGATATTCTAATTAACGGGCTAATTAGTGATAGATCAGTATTTCTGCCAACGCCGTTGGTAAAGTTAAAGCTACCCGATAATGCTGAGAAATCTGTTTGCTCTGATTCTTCAAATCCGCTATCAAGCCCTTCCGATGCAGCACCAAAGTTGCCTGAAATAAGTTCCTTACCTTTACGAACCATCTCAGCTATATTCGCACCTTTTACAGCTCCGTCAGCAAACTCAAATCCAAGCTTTCCGTTGAGCGCACCAATAAATGATTTTTGACTTTGACCTGTTGTATTTAGGTTCCAATTTAAAGACCCCTTACCCATCAGTTTGTCAAAACCTGTCGCATCCGTTAATAAAGGCTGTGCATCTATATCTGCTAAGTCAAAATTAGTTGATATTTTATAAGGTACTTGTTGTACGTTTATATTGATAACGCCTTTACCTGACCCCTCATAAGCAGAAAAGCTATCTAGACTTAGTTTTGCAATGCTATTTTTTAAGGCGACAGTAAATTGATTAGCATCGAGCTTAATATCGTTGGCTTTTAATCCACTTGAACGAATAACTACATCCGCATCTAGTGAATTTAATGCACTTAAATCAATTTTACTGTCATCCCATACTATTGGTTCTGCAGGTTTATCATTTTGCTCTACTGGCTCTTCTTGTTTTGCTACTGCTTCAGGTAGGTACGGGTTTAAATCAAGCATACCTAAATCAATATCAGCATTTATAGCTAAACGTTTGCCTAGATTGAGCTCGCTCTTACCTTTTATTTCCAATGCGTCTAACGTCGCGACTAAATCTTCTAGATTAAATTTCTCACCTACTAGGTGCATTTTACCGTTTACACTAAATGCGTTAAAAGCATTGTCTTTAGCGTCTAACTCTACACCTTGCCATTTCGCAATACTTTTAACAGACTCACCGCCCAGTGCTAGCTGACCTTTAATATCTTGCCCTTGCTTAGCTATACTTCCTTTGAACGTTAAATCAACTAAACGAGAATCTAAACTTTGTTCAACATTAAAAGTTGCACCTTCAATTGCTTTAGCAGGAGTATCTAGTTTTATATCAAGCTCAAAGCGCTCCTGCATATAAGTAATACCCCCTTTTACTTCTAATGTTTTACGAAGTGAAGGAAGTAAAATAGCGAGTTCTAAATCGCTAATTTGTTGCTTAGCACCTGTTTGACCATCTAGGTAAGTAAAGGTGCCACCATAAATAGCAACCTCACCAAGCTCAATATCAAAGTTATCTGGAAGCTTTATCGCTTCACCTGATTGACTTTGCTCTTTAGGTTGCTCTGCAACTGCATCAAACAACTGCCAATTAGCTTTACCATTTTTGTCGGTTTCTAATAGGATATTTGGTTCGTTTATAACAAACTTATCTAATTTAAACTCACCACCAAATAATGAAAACCAAGGTATATGTACAGCAAGCTGTTTCATACTCGCCATGTCGGCGCGCGAACCTGATTCCATATTTGCAAAATGCACATCGTTAAGTTCTAACTTTAGGGCAGGAAACACACTGAGAGTTTTATCACCTTTAATAGTAAGAGTGCGCCCAGTAGTTTGTTCTACCTGTTCAGATACTTTATTAAAAATGGTATCGGTAGGAATTAAAAAAGGTGCAGCAACAATTAATGCAATACATAGTAATAGTATTACACCAATAATTTTAAGTAAGGTTTTCATGATCGTCCTTTAAAACGTGCAAATAATATTCTTATCATAGCGACTGTTAGCTTTAAAAGCATTGTGAAGTTAAAAAAACTCATTATTAGTAATAAAATCATTTCGAAATGAATATGCACTGAAATATTTATCAACTTTGGGAATGACTCTAAAAACAAATTAGCTAATTTCAAAAAACATAAAAACAATCACCAGAGACCTACAGACTTAATTATGGTCTTTCATGGAACAGTTTAAAATTACATTAATTTTTCGCACTTAAAATAGCGCAATACTTTAATATCTCAGCTGAAAGCCTGTATATATTAGGTGACAATGAATAATATACAGCGATAATTCAATATTTATTGCTTGAAAAACATCATGATTTAACTACTTCAATTAAGAGGGGGAAGGACAATGCTGTTGTTATTGATGTAATTGCGCTAAAATAGACCAGCAAAAAATTATATATCTAATCCGGAGATTCTACAAGGCATGAAAAAACTGCTAATTTCACCGTCAAAAATGACACTAGGCGAACAAGAAAATAACATCTATCAGAACATTCTGAAGCAATCTTCAGAGTTAAGCCTTAACCTTATGGCCGTGAAAGTAGAAAACCACCCTGATGATTTTTTACCTTGGTGTTACGAACTATTAAGCGCAAGCAGAGATCGTATGAACTACGATTTACTAGAGCCACAACAGTTGCCTGTACTTAAAAAGCTTCATGATCAGCTCATTTCAGCGATCAGCTTTTTACAAGTTAAAACGTTGCGTATTGCACCGTGGCCTGTAGTTAGTGTATTTGTTGAGCAACACAAAGACGTTATTGCACTTGATGAACAACTTCGTTTAGTTAGCTATATTAAGAGTATTCGCGAACAATCACTTAAAGATATGATCCCTGAAGACTTACTTGCGTTTAGCGGTAAGCATATGGCATCACTTGATCCAAGTACTTATAACTTTGACGTTGAATGGTTTGCATCAACGAAAAGTGCAAAAAGTTTTCATCAGATGCTTGCCGATCTACCGGGTGCTTTTGATGACGCACTTGCAAATATCCCGCTTGAAGGTGACATCACTCAATATGAGTATCAACAATTTGTTGCTGCTTATTCAAAAGTATTCACAGATAATGGTGAAAAACCAACGCTTGCACCTGCAACTCGTTTGCTAGCAATGCGTCGTCCAGATTTATTTACTCCAATCACTAATAATCGATTAGATGCATTATGTGGTGCTCTTGGTGTTCCTAAACTTAAAAATAGTGATTTTGAGCGCTACTGGCAAGATATTGTTAAAGGTATTCAAGCTATGTCATGGTACAAAATGGCTAGCGCAAGCAACGAATTAGAAGAACAACTGGTTGCTATTAAAGCACTAATACCATGTTTCTTTTACTACGCTGATGATAAAACACCAGATAGTTCTAATTACATAAAACTATTGAGTAAACCTAAGCGCAGCACAACTACGACAGGTAAGACTCAACGTAGAGGTAAAGAATCGGCTGAAATATTAGTAGACCGTGCACTTGCTGCTGATGATATCCCTGAGCATATTCGCAGTAAACGTGACTCTATAATAAATGAAGTACAAAAAGGTCGCGGCGTTAACGAAACAATTAGTCTAATGCGCACTATTTTTGGCTAAAAAACCTTTTCTAGCTGTACTTTAATAGTGCAGCTAGGTTAGTTTATGCACCAGCAGCGTGCGACAGAAAATAAAAACACTTCTTTGTAAAAACATCATTCCATCATAAGTAATTGTTTTAATAGTATTAATTTTATTTAAAAATAATTAAAACGAGACTGGCACATACAGTGCTATTACCTTCCCAGTTAAAAAATAAAAATGCATCCAGTTAAAAGGTCAAAGCAACACATAATAAAACCTTGGTATGCAAAAATCATATAGCGGGAATGAAACATGCTAAAACTACAAAAAACAATACTCTTCAGTGCACTGGCGTTTACAGGCATAACATCAACAACGACATTTGCAGAGGTCACTGCAAATGCAGCAGCAACCTCTAACTACTTATGGCGTGGTCAAGAGCAAACAGGAGGCGACGCTGCTATTTCTGGCGGAATTGATTACGCTAACGAGTCCGGCTTTTATGCCGGTACATGGGCATCAAATGCCTCTTGGGCTGATGAAATGACCTACGAGCTCGACTTATATGCAGGCTTTAGTGGCGCAATCAATGAAAGCGTTAGCTATGATATTGGTTATATTTACTATGCCTACCCTGATGCGGCTTCAGAAGCTGACGCAGATTTCTCTGAGATTTACGGGAGTATCAGTGTAGAAGGTTTCACTTTTGGTGCTTCGATATTAGCAACTTCAGCTGCTAGTGGTGATGGCTCCGACTTTGGTGATTCACTTTATTTAACAGCAGACTATGGATTCACTATTGGTAGTAATGGAACTGAAATAGCGCTGCATTTGGGGCATTACTCAGGCGACTTTATTGGTGATGACAACATCATCGATTACGGCGTTTCAATCTCTAAGGATAGCTTCACTTTTGGCTTATCTGATAATGATATCGATGGCTCAGATTTAAAAGCTTACGTTGCCTACTCTGTAGACTTTAGCCTATAAAAAGAATGTGTTACTTGCTGCAACACAAAGGGCCTTATGGCCCTTTTCTCGTTTATAACGTTATTTAAATGGCACTTTAGTACAGCTCACTTCAACTGTTTTAGGATACCAAGCAGGACCCACTTGATTAACAGCTAATTCAGCTAAACCATTGGTAAAGGATTTATACGTATGAACACTTTGCCATTCACCTTGTGGGCAATGAGTACTTAAATCTAACGGCTTAGATCCTTCATATAATGCAAGAGCAAAGTTATGATGCCATTGTGAACTCTCTTGAGTTTTATTGCTCACGTTATCTTTTACACCATTATCAAAGTAAATGTTCGTACATCCCGTTAATATAATTAACGTACAACTTGTTATAAGTAACTTAATACTCATAATGCCTCTCCCACTATTTCATCTTGGCACCATACTTTAATAGTGTGAGGTGCATATATACCGAGTGTAATTAAACTAAGTGCTCCGTCGCTAAAAGTCTGTTGTGACTGCATTTGCGTCACTGATTTATCTACACATACTTTTTTCACATCAACGCGTTCTTCTCCAACCAACCCCCATAAAAAGAACGGTCGGCTATCTTCATAACTCGCTTTGCTTGTTATTTTGGTTGCTTGCTGTGGCTGGATCGTCACCGCCGAGCAAGCAGTTAGACTTAGTACTAAAACGCTTATCATTAGCTGCTTCATGCTTATCCCTTGTTGTTTACTCTTAATGACAACAGTGTACAAAATAACTAGAGTTAAGTTCGTAAGAAGGTGTGGGGAAAATGTAGCGGTTTATACAAAAATTTATACAATTTTCTACAAAGTTTAGGATGAGGGCTGCTTACTAAATGAGTTTATATATAGTAGAAATAACTTTACTGTTAGCTATCAATAACCTCTTTTAATAGCTATAAAAATGCCAGTCAGTAAAACGACTGGCATTTTTCATACTGCACTTAAAAACTAAAGTGCTTTAATATTATCACCACTTTTCTTGTCTATTAACTTAATAAATGGGTCAACACCAACAAATTTAGGTAACTCTGTTACCTTTAATGTAATAGTATTTTCACCTGTTTTTATCTCGTGTTTTTGCATGTAGATCACCGTATTTTCACTATGTATCTCATTCGGATCTGCACTAAATAAAGCAATATCTATCATTTGCGCTAGCGGTACATCTTCTTCATTTCCTTCACCATCTGCATGTTTTTTTGCTGCAGAGATTGTTAGCGTAATGGTATGCTCGCCATCAACAGATTCAGCTTCTTGCACATTAATATCACTGAGTTTTAGCTCATATAATGTAATAGCATTAAACTGATCTTCAATAAATATTTGCTCTTGCTCACTCGCCTCTCGTTTTAAATAAGCAATAAAGTCTAACGTGGTAGGATAACGCTCTTGCGCATATTGGTAATCTTGTAAAAACGCTCGTAAAGCTGTATTTAAACGTTGTTCACCCAGTAAATCATGGATGGCCATCATAACTACAGATCCTTTGTTATAGTGGATGTATTGCTGTCCTACTGTACGTGCAAGAGTACGCTCATCATAAGACTCCGTTGTGCGCCCAAACAAGTAGCGATCAAGTTCATACTTTAAAAACTTACGAAGGTTGTTTTCACCATACTTTTCTTTCATCACCATAATTGCTGAATATTGCGATAACATTTCAGACAAAATATTAGAGCCTTCGACGTTCGCGCCAATCACTTGGTGCGCCCACCATTGGTGTGCTAACTCATGCGAGGTAACATAGTAAGGAAAGTTAATGTTATCAGAGTCACGCGTATCGGTAATAAACCCCATACTTTCAGAGAACGGGACTGTGTTAGCAAAACTTTGCGCAAAACTACGATAGCGAGGGAACTCAATAATACGCATTTGCTTATGCTGATAAGGACCAAACTCTTTAGAGAAGTAATCTAAAGAGTCTTTGGTAGATTGAATCATTGCATCTACATTCCAAGCATGATTTTTATGATGGTAAACTTCAATGTTTACGCCATTATACTGCTCTTTTTTCACCTCAAGTTCCATTGAGAGTAAAGTGTAAAAGTGCAGCATAGGTGCATCCATTTCGTATACAAACGTGGTTCGGCCGTTTTTAGTACTTTGTGATTGCAAGTAACCTGGAACCATCGCAATTTGTGACTCATCAGTGGAAATTGTGGCAGCAAAATTTACATAGTTATCCGCAAACAAAGGCTGATTATGATACTGCGTTTCTTCAATTTTATTGCCGCGCTTTAACTCTGGCAAACCTCTTTGACGACGCTCACTTTTATCTTGTATTTGCTTACCAAAGGAATAACCAAAACTTGGGAACAGTGCCGTGTTGTCAATAAAAGTACCGTTATACACAAGTCGCTCATCGCTTCCTCTATCTTCAAACCCTTCGGGATAACGCTCTACGCTCATTGTAATTTCGCGGCTTTCGTTTGGTTGCATTGGCTCTGTAAACTCTAACCAAGCATGACGATAGTGCTCGTTTAACTCCCCAAGTTGCGCGCCATCCACCTCAACACTCCATTTATGGGTATGATCAGGCTTATTTACTAATATTCGCGTAATAGGTTGTTGCGATTTATTCTCTATCTGCATTACCACGGTAGCTGTAATACGACGTTCTTGAGGGTAAATATCAGCAGTAACAACAACATCTGTTGGGATAGGTAAAGCCGTATCTACAAACTGACCAAACTCACGTTCATATTGCTCTTGTAAGTCTTCATACTGCTCACTGGTTACAAATTGATTGAGGACCGTTGTGTTGTAGTAAATAAAACTTCCTACACCACCAAAAATAAGGGTACCACATACAATAAACGCTTTACCTGAATTGCCTAGCTGATAGCCTAGCAACTGAACCCGTGCTTTTAAATTTTGCCCTGCCCCACGAGGCCAAAGCGCATAGCTAAGTGCAGCAATAATCATACTGAAACCTAGCCAGTATAAATTATACCAATGCACCGCAGTTAAAAAGTGGCCGTAACCATTAATATCTGAATAAGGCGCCTCTGGTGTACGACCTATTACAAACATATTATGCTCAAAACCATAGTTACTCATCACCAAAGTAGCGATAAAATACAGCACATATAATCCCATACCGACGTATTTATTTGGGCTAATCACTTGTAATAAAAAGGCAAAACCACCTTGGAAGATAAGGCCGAGTACAAATAAGTAGCCGAGTCTAATTACATATTGTGCAATATCAAAGTTCGCCATGCCCATAATCATTTGATAAAACAATGTCACCACGGAGCCAAATGCACATAACAATAATAAAACAGCACTCAGCGCTACATATTTAGAGCCCCAAAAAACCCAATTCGCAACAGGGTACGCATCGATAATATCGGCCATTCGTGATTCACGATCATGCCATACAAGTTCACCACAATAATAAACAAGTACTATCATCATCAATATACCAAAGCTACCTTGAATAAGCTCAACCATTCTAAATGTGACAGGCCAAACATCCGTACCGTATGAGCCCATAGAACCAACTAACGCAGGTATTAATGTCGCTAAAGATAAAATAAGTAAAATACCAAACGAATAGCTTTTTATAACTTGTTTGACTTCAAAAACAGTACGCGTTAAAAATTGCGACCACGCATTATTTCCCGTCGCTTTTACCGTTATATTAAACTTAAGTGCAGCTGCATAATTAGTATTATTATTCTTACTGGCCTTGCCTTTCACTTTTTGCTTTTGTGCCAAATGATGAGATGTATTGAGCGCTGCAATTACCAATGCTAGTAAGGCAATACCGACCCAAATTAACCTATTATGCAATAACTGATCAGTTAAGGTAATTTCCATTACGTTACGCTCTGCTATTGTCCAGTATTCCATCTGCATTCTCATTGCCGACATACCAAACATATCAAGGTAAGCTGAAATTTCACGATATTGAATATCAGAGAAAATATTAGATCCAACCAGATAGCTAATAAGTAGAGCAACAGCAACTAAATAAAGCGTTACCATGCTACGAAAGCGTATTGCCACAGCATTAATGAGTGATGAGACAACAAACAAAGAAGGTGCTGCAATATAAAAGAAAGGCACTAAATAATAACTTAGTTGGTTTTCGCCTATCATTTCACTGTCTAACCAACCCATTAAGCTACCAAAACCACTACCAACCCACACACCCAACATAGTGCTTGAAAACACTAGTAGCGTAACTAAATAGGCCCCGATGAATCTTCCAGCTTTATACTGAACTATGTTCAGTGGCTTACTCAATACTAATTCGTTGAGCTTATTCACGTCATCACGAATGGCTGAGCTTCCAACAAAGTTGACCACTAAAAAAATAGCAAACACCGACATAATCGCAATAACTTGCAAAATTGCATAAGGAGAATTTATATTTACATTACTGCTTCCCCCTATTTGCACCGAGTCAGAAACCGATGCCATAAAAGTAAGAAAAAACAAAATAAGTGACGTGATATAGAAAGAGGGCTGACGCATAAAATAGCGCAGCTCAAATTGCATCATTTTAAACAACATAATCAGTATCCTTATGCTGCTTTATTGCGGTGTTGGTGCAATGTTGAAAAATAGACGTCTTCTAAATCAGCAGGCTTAGACTCAAACCCTTCTGGCGCATCGTCAGCAAACACACTGAGTAATGTTTTGCCTGCAAACAAACGCTTCGCTATTACCGGTAATGATTGCTCCAGCTCTGCAGCTTCTGCTTGGCTCATCGCTTTGTGCCATATTTTTCCCTGCAGCGTGTCAGTCAACTCAATTGGGTTGCCTTCAAGTAAAATTTGGCCACTTGCTAACACGGCCATATTTGGGCAAAGCTCAGATACATCTTCAACTATATGGGTTGATAAAATCACCACTTTACTTTCGCCTAAACCGACCAATAAGTTATGAAAGCGATTGCGCTCTTCAGGATCTAGCCCTGCTGTTGGCTCATCTACAATAAGTAAATCAGGGTCACCTAATAAAGCCTGTGCAATACCAAAACGTTGGCGCATACCGCCCGAGAAACCACTCACGGCATTTTTTCGATGATCATATAAATTAGTTTGTGCTAACAACCCTTCAACGGCCTCTTTACGTTCAGCCTTATTACTTAAACCTTTCAAAATCGCCATATGATCAAGTAAATCATAAGCACTAACACGCTGATAAACACCAAAGTCTTGTGGTAAATAACCTAAACGCTCACGTAAGCTTTTAGGTTGTGTTAGCACATCAATACCATCAAATACAACGCTGCCACTATCGGCTGATTGCAGTGTAGCGATCGTTCGCATTAATGAAGATTTCCCCGCACCATTAGGGCCCAGTAAACCAAACATCCCTTTAGGAATAGTTAAATTAACACCTTGTAATGCATGAACACCGTTATCGTAGGTTTTTGATAACCCTTTTATTGATAGCATTTTACTTCCTTTGATTTTAATAATTATTTTTTCTAGTCTGTTATATCACAAGAAAAATAGGAACATTAGTTACTTATCAGTGAAGTTTGTAACAAAAAATAAACACCAATAAGGCTTGCATGAGCTATATTCACTCGGTATAAAAACTACACACTATTTATAAGAAGCAAAAAGCCATGCAAAAACATCAAAGCCAACCACTAAACGACTTTATAGAATACCCTCACAATGAAATGCTAAAACGTGCTAACGAGTTTTTACAAACCAGCCAACGCCGCCATAGTATTCGTAGTTTTAGCGATCGCCCTGTCCCTAAAGATATTATTGAAACCTGCATTAAAGCTGCGGGCACGGCACCAAGTGGTGCAAATCATCAACCATGGCATTTTGTAGCTATAAACAGCACTGATATAAAAAAACAAATAAGAGAAGCGGCCGAAAAACTAGAGCGCTCTTTTTATGAAGGACGAGCAGGTGAAGAATGGTTAGAGGCATTAAAGCCACTGGGAACCGATGCCAATAAACCTTATTTGGAATATGCGCCTTGGCTTATTGCGGTATTTAGTCAAAAAAAGGGCGGCGTAAGCAGTGATGATAAAAATACTAATTACTACGTGCATGAATCAGTTGGCCTTGCTACCGGCTTTTTAATTCAAGCTCTGCACAGAGCTGGCCTTGCTACATTGACTCATACGCCAAAGCCAATGAGCTTTCTAACCGATATTTGTGGCCGAGATAAAGATAACGAACGCCCGTATATGCTGCTTATTGCAGGTTACCCAAGTGAGAATGCAACCATACCTGCTCACGCGCTCGATAAAAAATCTATCGATGAGATCGCAACCTTTATTTAACCTGAGCTCTGGTTAAGATATTTCCAGTGAAAACAAGGCGAATTTACGCATCAATAGCTGGACTATTGTAAGTAAGTTCAACGTAGCTAGCGCTGAAGATAGCTGCTCGAGATAGATTTATTATCCAGAGTTCAGGTTATTTAGTCTGGCTAACGTTATAATCAATAGCAATTATGTCGTCAGGGTTTAACCCTGCAACAACATGCTGCTGTGCATTCACAACCTCGCCTAAACGAACAAATCGTCTTTGTATGTGTCCATCCTCAATAATATATACCATATTAAGTTCACCAACGTTATGTACCGCACTTATTGGTACTAATACACCTTGCGCTTTATTTAGAGGCAATATGAGCTGCGCATATAAGCCTGGCATCAAGCCTAGTTGCGAATCAAAGTCGAGTTTAATTAATAAACTACGTGCGGCTTTATCTGCTACAGGTACTATTTCACTCACCGTTGCATCGCTTTGTGTATTTAATGAAGGGAATATAACCTTTAAACGCTCACCAATTTTTAGTTTTACTGCTTGGCGCTCCCGTATATTAAACTCTACTTGTAACTGCTTTGGGTTATAAAGTGCCAATAAAGTATTACCAGGTATTACGGTGTCACCTGGTTCCACTAAACGCTCAACAACGACACCTGAAATGGGCGCAGTAATAGAGGTAAAACTAAGGGCTATTTTTGCTTGAGCTTGCTGCTGCTCAGCCACCGAAAAACTTGCCGTTAAATTATCAAACTTAGCTTGTGCATCGTCCAACTCACTTACTGACACTAAATGCTTATTACTTAGCTCTTTCATACGTATTAGCTGTTTATTGGCTTGATTGAGTGATGCCTTAATTGCATTTATTTGTGCAGTACTTTGCGCTACTTGAGCTGTTATATCGTCTTTTTGCAAAGTGATAAGCACATCTCCTTTTATTACTTTATCGCCCGCGCGTACGTTTAACGTCTCTATTTGCGCCATGATACGTGATGATATTTGTGTGTTTTGTTTGGCGATAACGCTTCCAGGTACTTTTTCTACTTTTGCTATTGGTTGCAATGAAATAGTGAGTACATTACCACTGTAATCCGCTATATTATTTTGCTTTAAACCTGTACTTTGCTTTTGTGAAAAGCTACCCGCCATATATAACACAGCAATAATTACCACTAGTAAGGCAGCTAATGTGCCTAAAAGTTTTGATTTACCTTGCATGTGTATTTTCCTCTGTGTGTGCAAACACTAAATAATAAACAAGCGGTACTACAAAAAGCGAAAATAATGTAGAAGCCACAATGCCAAAAATAATCGCTATTGCTAACCCACTAAAAACAGGGTCGAGTGTAATCACCAAATTACCTAATAGGGTAGTACCTGCCGTTAATAAAACTGGCCGCATACGATGTGTACCAGCGGCAATTAATGCATCCTTGATTACCATCCCTTGTGCGCGAGCTTGATTTATAAACTCAACTAAAATAAGCGAGTTACGCACTACTATGCCCGCTAATGCAATCATTCCTATCATTGCGGTAGCAGTAAATAGCACCGGCTCTGGCGCTCCTGCAATAGTGCGCTCACCAAATTGGTTTAATAGCCAAAACCCAGGCATTATACCTATTACTGTTAAGGGAATAGCCGACATAATAATGAGCGACAAACTTACCGATTGGGTTTGTATTCGTAAAATTATAAAAATAGCACTCAATGCAAAGGCAAAGGCAATCCCCATATCTCTAAATACATCAATAGTGATACGCCACTCGCCCTCCCCGCTAAACGTCACATATGTACCTTGCGGTAATTGCCAAGCAGCCGTGCCGCCGTTATTAAAAAAGTGCCTATTAAGCCAATTTGTTTGAATAAAGTCGTTATTATTTACCGCTAAATCACTATTTATATCGGCAATAACCGCAGCGGGCGTACGACCATTTAGCTCAGCCGTTACATAAATCACATTACGCAGATCTTTTCGGGTTATAGGCTTAGCGACGTTTAAATCAATAAACTCACCTACCTCTGAAAGCGCGACTAATGGGCGCGGTGAGCTTATTAAACCAAATTCGCTACTGCTTTTGGCAAGCTCTCTATCACCTCTTATTTGCAGTGCGAGTAATTGAGACAACTGATTGCGTTCATCAAAGGGAAGCTGTAAATGAATTGCCACAGGCTGTGTTTCCCCCTCTAAATACATCGTACCAACGTCCATACCTTGAGCTGCAATTTGCAAAGCTTGAGTTATGTCTTGTGTAGATATTGCCGATAAGGCCGCCTTACCCTTATCAGTAATAAAACGCTGAAGGGGCGACGATTCGGCTAATGATGTATCAACTTCGACAACATGCGGCTCTTGTTTTAAACGCTGAGCCACGTGTTGAGCTGCTAAGTAATGAGTTTGATCATCCACAAAGGGATCGCTATAAACCTCAGCGACTAACGTACTTAAAACGGGCGGCCCTGGCGGCACTTCAACTACTTTTATGTTTATACCTTGTGTAGAAAGAGGTGCGAGCTGTTCACGCAAACGCATTACTACCCCATGAGATTGCTGTTCACGCTCACCTTTATCAAGCAGCAACACTCTTAGCTCAGCTAAGTTACTGGCCTCTCGGCGGTAATAACCTCGTACCATGGCATTAAAATCCATACTGGAAGGCTGACCAACATAAGCTGCAACTTCGCTTACTTCATTAAGTTGCCATGTAAGTGCCTGTACTTTGCGAGTTAATACTGCGGTTTGTTCTAAATTTGTGCCTTCTGGCATATCTATTAGTATTTGTATCTCGTTTTTATTATCAAATGGCAAGAGCTTCAGAGGTACTAATCGTAAAACGGGTAACATAGCACTAAACACAAATAAAATTAGAGTTATCCAAAGTATCCATTTTGCACGTGCTTTAGAGAGTAATAATGGGGTAAGTATGCGCTCATACATACCTATTTTATTTGTTGCTTGAGGCGCGTTGTAACTCGGTTTTAACAACTTCATAGCAAGCCATGGCGTTACAAAAAAAGCAACTAAGGTGGAAACCATAACGCTTACGGGCACATTAAATGCCATAGGCGCCATGTATGGCCCCATCATGCCGGTAATAAATGCTAGCGGAATAAACGCAACCATAATTGTCAAAGTCGACATTATTAATGCAGTACGGATCTCACTCATTGCACTTACAACTTGCTGCTTTTTATCTCCTTTTTTGTTTAAAGAGCGGCTAATATTATCAATACCGGTAATAGGGTCATCCACCAGCAAGCCAAGCGAGAGTATCAGTGCAAATAACGTAACGCGATTAATGCTGTAACCAAATGCAAAATCTAGTGTAAGTGTTATTCCGTAGCAAATTGGCACTGCCAACCCAACCACAACTGCAGCTCGCCAACCTAAAAATACACCAACAAATATCACCACCGTAAATACAGCAAACACTAAGCTAGAAGTTAAATTGTTTACTTTTTCGTCAGCCGTTTGTCCGTAATCTCGTAGTACGGTGTAATCAATCTCCTTGGGCAATAATGAATTTTTAAGTGCACTCATTACAGTGTGGACATCATTAGCAAGTGTGACGGCATTAGCGCCACCTTGTTTAGCAATGCTTAGTGTCACCATTGGCAAGCTTTGCTGTGAATGTGATTGCGCTAACCATTGATAGCTATGAGGCTCTGCGGGTCCATCTATTACTGTTGCCACATCAGTAATGTATACGCTCTTTGCGTTCACAACATTAACTATGAGTTGCTCAATAGCTGATTTATTTCTAAGTACATCACCCGCTTGAAGTATTATTTGCTGCTGCGAATTAACGATACTTCCAACTCGAACAAGCTGATTAGATACACTCAGAGCATAATATACATCGCTCAATGTTGTTTGATGAGCGGCCAATGCACTGGCATTTAGGTTAATAGTTAAAACGCGCTCCCGCCCTGCAATGACCTTTACTTCACTGGTGTGTTCGATGCGCTGTAGATTATTGGCAATCTCATTCGCAAAACGAGTTAATTCATAATCGCTATAAAGCTTTGGATCTTTACTGTACAGCCCCAACATAACAATAGGAACATCGTTTACCTCAATTGGCCGTACTTGCCAATGACTAATAACCGACGCCATCGTGTGCTCGTAACTGTAAAGCTTTGCATAAGTATCAAGTATGGCTTGTTCACGATTGTGGCCCACTTCAAAGCGCAGTGTCACTACTACACCATCAGTTTGTGTAGTTGAGTAAATATGTTTTACGCCACGTAATTGGGCTAATAACTTTTCAAGTGGTTGCGTGACTAGCCGAGCAACTTCTGGAGCCTCTATATTTGGAGTCGATACGTAGATATCGAGCATAGGCACTACAATTTGCGGTTCTTCTTCTCGCGGAGTTTGTTTTAGCGAAAATAGACCAAGCAAGATAGATAACACAAAAATAATGATAGGAATACGGCCATTAAGGCTACTTTTTACTGCGTTATCAATCGTACTCATAAACATTAACCTTTACAGAATAAACTGTATAGCGTGCTCAGTAATTGCACGGCATTATCGTCAATCACACGGTAGTAAATAGTTTGGCTTTCGCGACGTGTAGCCACAACATTCGCTTTTCGCAGTGCAGCTAAATGCTGAGAAAGTGCAGATTGTGCCAAAGGAACTGCTTCGTTTAGTTGCGAAACACTCATTTCTGTATCTTGGAGTGAACATAAAATCATTAAACGATTTTTATTAGCCAAAATCTTTAATAGCTGTTCAGCTTCGGCTACGTTGCCTGCCATTGCGGTAAAATCTATATTCATAGCGCGCTCTTATTATAAAAAGTAAGTGAAGTATAAATAGATACATTATAAATGTCTAATATTAGAATTTACTAATATAGAAAGATCGAATATAGTAAATGAAATATTAAAAATAGAAACTAAAATGAAGCTAAATAATTTACTGCGTTTAATTGCAGGCATCATGATTATTGTATCTGTATTACTACAAACCTTTGTTGATCCTCGTTGGATATGGTTAACTATTTTTATTGCACTGAATTTAGTGCAGTCCGCTTTTAGCGATTGGTGTCCAGCTATCGCACTACTACGCAAACTTAATGTTAAGGAATAAAATTCATGCTTACTTCAATCCCTGATTTACTAAAAACTATCACACCTAACCAACGCCGTATTGACGCAGAGCAAGCAAAACAAGAGCTTGAACAAAATAAAGGTTTACTTATTGATGTACGAGAGCCCGCTGAGCATGCAATAAAAGCGGCTGTTGGAGCAATAAACATCCCACGTGGATTGCTTGAAATGAAATTAATGGAAATAGAAAAAGACGCGACACGTCCAATCTACTTACATTGCGCTAGCGCTGCACGAGCAACATTAGCTGCAGAAGCACTTACCCGCATTGGTTACAAAGATGTCACTGTTATTACATGTGAAATAAAAAAGATACTTAACACCCTATAATGTTACATAAACGTAACAAAAATAAGGTAGACTCATTAGTTTTAGATTAAACAGGTACAACTAATGTCGTTTACACGAAGAACTTTTTTAAAGGCGTCAGCAGCGGGTTTTGGCGCTGCTGTTTTATCTTTTGGCCTTACTGGCTGCGCATTTGATGACAATGGCGATGTTCATATTCCGGTGAGCTTCGATCATGGTGTAGCGAGTGGAGATCCACTCAATGATAGTTTAATCATTTGGACTAGAGTAACACCAAAAGATACAACAACTGATAGCCTAAAAGTTCAATGGCAAGTAGCGCTTGATCCGCAATTCACTACCATTAGCCACGATGGTGAAGCGCAAATCAGTAATGCCACAGATTTTACACTTAAAGTAGATTTGCAAGGGTTACGTCCTAACACTGCATACTATTATCGCTTTAATGCACATGGTAAAACGTCACCAGTCGGGCAAGGTAAAACCTTACCTATAGGTGATATAGATAAAGTGAAACTAGCTGTTGTTTCGTGTGCTAATTATCCTGCTGGTTACTTTCATGTGTATGGCGAAATAGCGAAACAACCTGATTTGGATGCAGTAATACATTTAGGTGATTACATTTATGAATATGGTAACGATGGATATGCCACTGAAGATGCTGCAAAACTTGGCCGACTGCTTCCAGAAGATAACCAAGGTGAAATAATCACCCTTAGCGATTATCGTAAACGCTATGCAAATTATCGACTTGACGGCAATTTACAGGCTGCGCATAGTCACTGCGCATTTATCACAGTATGGGACGATCACGAAGTTGCAAATGATACTTGGCGCGACGGAGCTCAAAATCATAACAGTGATGAAGGCGACTTTAGCGAACGTAAATTACAAGCACTGCAAGCTTATTTCGAATGGATGCCTATTCGTAATGTAGCCGACAAAGAGCGTATTTATAGACGTTTTGAGTTTGGCAATTTAGTTTCTCTATACATGTTAGATACGCGCATGCTAGCCCGCGATAAACCACTCGATTATGCTGACTTTGAGTTAAGCACTGCAACAGGACAAGGTGAGTTCGTTAATGCGCTTGGTGCAGACGATCGTGCTTTACTTGGTAGTGAGCAGCTAACTTGGCTAACCGATGGCATTAAAACTTCAGATAATCGCTGGCAAGTACTTGGCCAACAAGTGCTTATGACTAAAATGCATTTACCTATTGAAGTTATGCTGCTTTTATCAAGCTTACAAACTACACAAGCCAGCGGTGGTGATCCACGTGCAATGCTTGCTCAAGCAAATATACTCTTTGCTGAGTTAGCGCAAATCAAAATCCGAGTACTTAAAGGTGATCCAACCGTTACTCCAGCTGAGCTTGCTCGTGTAGAAACAACTGTACCATACAATTTAGACGCTTGGGATGGTTATGCTTATGAGAGAGAAGTGCTACTAGGTACAGCGGTTGCTGCACAAAAAAATCTCGTTGTCTTAGCGGGCGATACTCATAATGCTTGGGCTGGACAGCTAAAAACAGATACAAATAACCCTATTGCGGCATCAAAAAACGCAGGTGTTGAATTTGCAACAGCGTCAGTATCTTCACCTGGCCTAGAAGAGTACTTAGCGCTGACAACTCAAGATGCGCAAACAGTTGCACAAATTGAGCAAGTCATTGCACTGTTAGTAAACGATCTCGCTTACAACAACTTAGTTAATCGTGGTTACCTCACCGTAACATTTACTAAAGAGCAGGCAAACGCTCAGTGGAACTATGTAAGCACTATTAAAGCGGCTGATTACCAAATGCTTGAAGAGCGTAAAAAAGGGTTCATTATGCTAGCAGGCCAACCTCAGCTACTAACCGTATAATCTGTACTCTGGCTAAAGAGCTTACTAACACGTTGAATCATTATGATGTTTATTTTTTCTCTAGCCAGAGAGTTTCTTAGTTAACGCTGTTTCTCAAGCGCTGCTAAACGTGTATCAATACGTTCAACCACCTCAACTAAGCGCGCTAATAGCGCTTGGTTAAGGTGATCTTCTGCAAGCTCATCTGCAACAGGATATTGTTCGTTTAGGTTATCTTTTTGAGTCAATATGGCTTCTCTAAATTCACCCGCATTTACAACCCCCAATAAAGAGACTAAAGCACCGTGGCCTGATTGCCCTGCTGTTTCAAAACTTAACCGATATAACCCAAAAAAGCGCATAAGCGGGCCTTGGCTTAATCCAACATCAGTGATTTTCTCAAGCGGTATCGACTTTTCCTCTTTAAATAATACCCCACGTTTAACTACTAGCTTTTGTGGCAGTAACTCAGCCGACATAGCCGCTAAAATTCGCCCTGCCACCAGCCATACAATAAGTAAAATTAATGGTATCAACGGAATAGTAACCAGTACTAGGCAACTAAATAGCACTGCTGTAACCATCCAGTACTGCTTTACCTTAGAATCGAACGATGCGCTTTCTAAAATAGTTTCTTGCATAATTTTATGATTTTTAATAACGATTAGCTCAAAGTACTTCATTGCAAAGTTGAATGCAATTACAGTCAAAATTTGTACAATCCAACACTTTAGTTCAACTGCTTACACATACTTAAAATTTAACACACTAACTTACAACTCTGTTTAGCTTTAGTCGCTACACTCAACGCGTTCAATCAATAACGTAAATTTTATAAACTTATTACCAATTTTATTAATACAATTGGTATTACATAAATAGTGAAGGTAATCATGAATACTTATGTAAAAAATAGTGTGCAACTGTTGCTTGGCGCATTCGCTTTATCAAGTATAACGGCTCAAGCTCAGGATGAATCTCCGTGGTCGATTGGTGCTGCCGTTATTTCAACAGGATCGCCTTATGCAGGGACTGATAACAAAATACTGCTTTTACCCATGATCAACTATGAAGGTGAAAAACTAACGTTTAGAGGCTTTGCTCTGGATTACAAGCTAGTTGAAGATGAAGGCTTTACTTGGTCAGCTATACTTGAACCTGGGCAAAATTTTGATTCATCCGACTCTGATATCACTGCAATTAAGGCCCTTAACGATCGTGAAATATCTCTTTATGCAGGAACTAAAGTAAGTTACGCCACAAAGTATGGTCATTTTAGTGCCAGTGCATCACACGATGTATTAGGTCACGGCGATGGCGCCATGTTTGATACTAATTATAGCTACCCATTTAAGCTATCAAAACAAATTATGTTAATACCTTCATTTGGTGTTGAACTCAATAGTAGCAAGGTATCAAACTACTATTACGGCATTAAAAAAGGCGAATCAAACACGTATGCCCCTTACAAACTCGGTTCTACCGTTAATTATAACGCTGGTATGTTGCTAAGTTATCAGCTGGATAAAAGATGGAATATAAGCGCTATGATCAGCTACACACGATTAGACTCTGATATTGAAAACTCACCAATTATAGATACGGCGAACATTTCAACTGCCATGATGTCGGTTAGCTATCAGTTCTAATTTAACCTGAACTCTGGTTAATTTAAAACATAATAAGCCGATCAATATAGTTGACCGGCTTATAGCGTTATTTTTTATTGATTAATACCTTGATGTTTTTTTTATCAGGGCCAATAACATTAAATGTATAATTTCCCTGCTCAGTAATTCTCAACGTTATATTCGCACCCACCGCTTCCAGTAAAGTCTGTTCACCTATATTTACAATTGGGGATTCACCAATACCGCCGTAATCAACGGTACTCCAATCCTCAGAAGCCACTTTAAACTCATAATTACCCGCTTCGAGGGTTAACGACGTTGTGTAAGTCGCATTGCCTTGGTAATTAAGTGGGTTATCTGTTCCCCATCCATTTAAACTGCCACGGATAAATACTTGCGTATCTGCAAACATTTCTACATTTAAAATGCTCAATGTAACAGCGCTTAAATCGCTCGCATCCACTATAAACTGGTATTCACCATCATTTGCAATATCTATCATCATATTAGCGCCGCCTATTGCTAGTCGTTTCGCTTTGCCTAAGGTAGTGCTTATATCTGTATCAGCAGAGCCATAATCAACGCGACTCCAATCCTCAGAAGCTATTTTAAATTCATAACTGGCTGCGCTGAGCATTTTAGTAAACGTGTAAATACCTTTCCCTTGATATATTAGTTCATCACTGGTGCCCCAATCGTTTAAGCTGCCACGAACGAATACCGGCGTGCTAGCAAATGGCTCTTCATTATAAATTTTTAAGGTTGGATTTTCTTTATCATTGGCATTAAATGAAAATACATACGTCGCATCAATGGCAGCTGTAAAGGTCATGTTTGCGCCTGAACGTGTTAAAGGCTCGCTTTGTTTTTCCACAACCTCTTTATCAGCATCTGAAAGCGCGCCAAAATCAACCGTAGCCCAATCTTCAGAGGCAATTTTAAACTCATAACTACCTGCGGCTAACGTGGCTGTAAGTCGATATTCGTCATCCCCAACATATTCAAAGCGATTTGCTGTGCCCCAGTCATTTAAGCTACCGCGAACATACACACTTGTGCTACCAAAAGGGAGCACATCAGGTTCGCCAACGGTTGCATTTGCACTTAAACCTACGCCTTGCGTGCTACCTTGCGGTTTTACAAATACAGCCATAGTGTATGCTGGTAGGTTAAAACTGCCGCTGCCATTGCCTTGGGTAAAAGAGGCCGCAGCCATTGCTGGGTCAACACTATTTTTAAGTACAGTGTGTAGCTCAAAGCCACTCGCCGTTGGTATGCTATGAGTAAGCAATTGCCCAGTGGAATTTATAACCACAACAAGCGCATCGTTGTTTGCATCAATATCGGTTAATCCTTCCCCATCATCAATACTCATAACAATTAAGCCATATTGCTGGTTTTTGCCCACATTATGAAAACCAACACGTGCTATTACATCTTGCTCTGTGGTTAATCTAAATAGTGGGCTAGCACTGCGAATAGCTAAAAACTCTTGAAAAACCCCACCAGCATAAGCAATATTTTGCGGTTGTGCAGCAGCTTGAGGATTACCCGAAATAGGCATTATTTCAGACCATTTTTCTTGATTTTTTTCAGCGTTAGGTAAACCAATATTCCAATTATTATTTTGCTTAGTTAAATCAACTGCATTAAACCAATCTCCGGCATTGTAGCTATCACGATCCATTGATTTTGAACGCAGTAAATCAGCGCCCAGTTGCATAAATGGGATACCTTGGCTCACAAGTGGCACTGCGAGCGCTATATTATGGGCGCGTACACGCTGTTCAATACTCATGTTTGCAATATGCTTGTATTGCAGTTGATCCCACAAGGTTTCGTTGTCATGTTTAGAAACGTAGTTAATGCTATCGGCAGGATCAAGTGCATACGCTGTTGGCTGAGTATTCCACGTAAAGCTGTTGCCCTTCGCTGAATTGCCTTTAAAGTCTTTTAGAATATAGTTTTGTAAATTGCCAGCAAGCGATAACCGCAATGTATCTTGCTCAGCTAAATTACCATCGGTTGGGTTATTGCTAAACAGTGCTCCCCCCCGAATAGCTTCGCGGATACGGTCGTTAAAAGTACCCACCTCTGAACCCGCCATATCAGCTTGTTTTGCTTGTATAAATAAACGGTTATTAGCTACTTCACCAAAGTCCCACCCTTCGCCATAAAAATAGTTATCTGCATCGATTGCTTGAACCGCTTCACGGGCTGCTAAAATTGACGATTTAGGCATATGCCCCATCACATCAAAACGAAAACTATCATACCCAAAATCACGGGCTAAAATCACTAATGAATCAGTGACAAACTTATCCATCATGACATGCTCAGTGGCGGTGTTTTCACAACATGTTGATTGCTCAATATCGCCGCTCGTTTCGCTGTATCTGTGGTAATAACCGGGTACTAATTTATCAAATACCGATTTATCCCAAATACCTGATGCTGTTGTATGATTATAAACAACATCCAGCACGACTCTTAAGCCAATTTCTTGTAGCGACTGCACCATAGCGCGCGTTTCAACTACGCGAGCAATACCCTCAGCCGTTGAGGCATAAGACCCTTCAGGGGCAATAAAGTGATGCGGATCGTAACCCCAGTTAAAACCATCTAGATCACGCATAGCACTGGTAAGTGCTTGGGCATCGTCAGAATTTGGTAAGTAACTTTGCAGCAATTTTACAATGGTGCTGTTCTTGTCTTCTGTTTTACAAGCATCGGCTTCATCGTTAATACGCTCACATAACTTACCTAACGTATCGGTTATTTCTACTCGCTCTGCGGCATTTTCTTCAATGGTGCCAATGTCTGTCACTGGTAACAAATGAAAGTGAGTTAAACCTCTATCAGCCAATTGTTTAAGATGCTGCATTGGCACGCTTTCATGCTCTGTAAATGCAAGGTATTTACCGCGATTTGGTGCACTAACACTGGTATCGCGCACACTAAAGTCACGTACATGCCCTTCATAAATAATCGCATCTTCTGGATTGGTAATGGTCGGTATACTGCGTTCATCCCAGCCCTGTGGTTTGGTGTCATCGTCATTTAGGTTGATTAGCTGCGAATACAAACCATTGCTTGATACATTGAGTGAATAGGGGTCTGTACTCCATAAACTTTCAATCGCTTTGGTGGTTGGGTGATATACATCAAACGCAAAACGGTAGTATTGGCGATCGTATTTGCTATCTAAGCTGATAGACCAAATGCCAGTATTACTATCAAATAGCATTGCACTGCTATGCACTTGTGCTTTATCGGCATCAAACACATTAAGCATCATATTATTGGCAGTAGGTGCCCACACTGATACATCAATTGCATTGTTATTGTAATTAACGCCTAGTTGCGCCTCGTTAGCATCATTTTCATTTTGCGTATAAAGCGCATCTAATGCCTTTGCTGTTTGAACGTAACTTGCTTCAAGAAGCTTGCCATCAGCATCAAAACCCGCCACTAGCAATTGTTGTTTAATTAATTGCTTAGCGGCCTCTGTATCCCAGTTACCTTGATACGCGGTCCAATTACTCAAGTGCGGTACTTTTAGTGCTTGCTCATCGGTTAAATTAGTTTGTATCAACTCAATGCTTTGACCATTTAATCCAGTCTCTTCATCAACCTCTAAATCCGCGCTTGCAGAGCTATATAATTTAATGATTTGACTCAGTTCATTACTCGGTTTGTACAGTACCGTATTTAAATCTATCCAATGTGCAGAAGCCCCTGTAATAGCGACCGGACGCTCACCTAAATTTAGAATAGGAAACTCAAAAACAGACGGCTCACCATGCAAAGTAAAGTTCATACGTTGAAACTTTTCGTCGTCTTGCATTAATGGCATTGTTAAATCAACATCACCAAATGCCTTACCGGTGCTCTCTGTACCTATATGAATAATAAAATTAGCACACTCGCTGTAACCAGCTTTGAGTTTTATAATCCAATATGCACCATAATTCGGATCTATCCCATCATGAACATGACCATCTGCCCAATCGCTCGTATCAAAAGGTGGTGCAAAAGCATCGCATACATCGTCATTCCACGAATGTAATCGGTAACCTTCATAGTCAGCGTCTGTTATGCGGTTATAAAACAAAATTGCCTCATTATCGCCAGGAAAAACTACGGGCTCTGGTAACGCAGGATCAGCACCTAAAATGCAGCTTTCATTTTTTTCATCAGGAACTGTCGGGGCAGCACACTTTATTGGTTCAGGTTCGACACATTGTGTACCAGCTTCATTTGGGACTTGAGGTGCATTACAAGTGAGTAACACTTGCTCAGATTTTGCATCCTTGCTGCCACCACAGCCTATTAAAACCAATAGGTATAACGCAGCTAGCAAGTAGCTATATATTTTAATTATTTTCATTTTTAAACGCTCCAACTTGCTAAATTAATGACTGTAAGTAAAACCAAAATAAAACTGACGACCAAAGTACTCAGTCGTACCCGTTCGTTGCTTTGTGCCAAAGTAGTTTTGGGTCGGTTTGTCTGTCAGGTTATTAACTTGCAAAAGCATTGTTAGGGGATCGGTAAATTTGTATGACGTTTGAAAATCAATAAACGTTTCAGAATTGTCATTTGAGTAAAGCAAAGTGGCGTTATTTAGTGTCATTGTAAGCAAGAGTAATAAACTGAGTTGCTACACTTGGCTGCAATCGCGCTATTTGCAGCAAATAATGCCAGCATTAGCGCACTTAGTTTGAATTTTTCATGTGTGTATCCTTTAGTTATTGTTATGTGGTATATCAGTGCCGTTGAAACACAACCAACAAAGTGTAACTAAAAGGTAATCAAATTGTGATGAATACGTATGCACCACAGAGAACTTTGGCTGTAGCTATTTTGTACAAATAATTCAGCAACAACCAATTATAAAACTACAAACTAATGACCACCCTTATGGCTAGGGCAATAAACACAACACCCAGTATTTTGTCTAACCATGGGTTTTGCTTAGTAAAACCAAAACGATTTTTAGACACCTCAGTTAGCACTGCAACTAATAAATACCAACCAGTATCAATTACAAACACGGTTAAGCACATAATAATGCCAATGCTTAAAGTGAGGTTTTGCGGATCTATAAATTGTGAGAACAACGCTAAAAAGAAAATCGCGAGTTTAGGATTTAAAAAAGCAATCGCAAATCCATCTTGTAACGCTTTACTCGCACTTACTTCACTCTTTTGTACTTGCAGCTCGTTATTACTTGGTTTTGCTAGCAGTATTTTTAAACCTAAATAGGCTAAATACGCAGCGCCTAAATACACCAATATTTGGTATAGTGTTGGAAATTGAGCCATCAATGCTCCTAAGCCAAGTAATGAGGCTGCAGCATAAAGCCCAACGCCAATACCGTGACTGAGCGCAGCAAGCATGCCGTTTTTCATGCCACCACTAAGCGTGTGCTTTAATACCACCGCAAGGCTTGGCCCTGGCGACATCGCGCCCATCATGCATACCAATGCCAAACTCAACCAAACAGATAAAGCCATTTATGCTCCTTATAATTCATGGTCTTCAATAATTAATCCGCATAAGTATTTACCTATGCTTTTTTATTTAACCTGAATTCTGGTTATTTACTATCTACAGTGTATTCAAAGTCATAGTAATGAATACCTTGCTCTATACGAATTTTCATACTGCCGCTTAAGCCTTCAAGCTCATCAGTACCTGAATCGGGAATGACGTTTAAAATCAGGCTATCTTGACCTTTATTCATAGTGCCAAAGTGTTGCAGTACAAAGCTCCCCTGCTTACCTTCAAGTTCCCCAACTACTTGCTCAATAGCAACATAACCTGCACTCCCTTGCGTTGGCGTCATAGCACTGAGCATTTCGCCTTGGCTGGTCGCATTTAAGCTACCTTTAAATGTTTTATCAATCGACATACGCCCTAAATTAATGCCTTGCTGCCCTTTGGCGTAACCTTCAATTGGCGCTAAAGCGACTGTAAATTCACCGTTTATTATATTTGTAGTCATAACGAATCCTTATTGATGATATTCAATACTATTGATTTTTATTACCTTGATGCCATATCTATACCTTAACCTTCAAAAAGAATCCACTATGTCAAAAGAAACACCTATAGCCGAAAAGGCTGCTTTTAGCAGTTTATTACCTGTTTTTGCTTTTATTAAACCGTATAAGTGGATGGTAGTCGCCGCCCTAGCCGCATTACTCGTAACGGCAGGCGTTAACTTGTCATTGGGGCAAGGTGTTAAATTTGTTATTGATCATGGCTTTATTGCTGGATCAAAGGTGCAATTACAGCAGGCCGTATTAGTACTTATTGGTTTAATCAGCTTATTAGCAGTAGGCACTTTTAGCCGTTTTTATTTAATGTCGTGGATTGGCGAACGGGTCAGCAACGATATTCGAAAAGCCGTGTTTAATCGCATTGTTACGCTGCACCCTAGCTACTTTGAAGAAAACCGCAGCGGCGAGCTTATGTCTCGCTTAACCACTGATACCACCTTATTACAATCTATTATCGGCTCATCGTTTTCTATGGCGCTGCGCAGCGTACTTATGTTGGTGGGCGGTTTAGCCATGTTACTGTTCACCAATTTAAAACTTACTTTAGTGGTTGTTGCCTGTGTGCCGCTAGTACTTGTCCCAATGATGGTATTTGGCCGCAAGGTACGTAAGCTTGCAAGCTCAAGCCAAGATGCCATTGCCGACATAAGCACCTATGCAGGCGAAATCATACAAAATATTAAAGTAGTGCAAAGCTATAGCCATGAAGAACAAGAACAGCATGCCTTTGCACTCGAGACCGAAAAAGCCTTTAACGTGGCTAAAAAACGTATCAAACAACGTTCGTTTTTAATAGCCGTAGTGATTTTTTTAACCTTTAGTGCCATTAGCGCAATGCTTTGGGTGGGTGGTAACGATGTACTTGCGGGTACTATGACCGGCGGCGAGTTAGGTGCATTTGTGTTTTACGCTATTATGGTCGCAATGTCGGTGGCTACCGTTGCTGAAGTGTATGGCGAACTACAAAGAGCAGCAGGCGCGGCTGCAAGATTACTTGAGCTACTTGCGGTTAAAAGTGAAATAGAAAACCCGCTAAACCCACAAGATAGTAATTTACTGCAAGAAAGTAGTTCCCCTGCAATTGCGCTTGAAAACATTAGCTTTAACTATCCTTCTCGCCCCGATGTAAGCGCACTTAATAAGGTAAGCCTAAATATTCAGCAAGGCCAAACTGTGGCTATTGTTGGCCCTTCTGGCGCTGGTAAAACTACATTATTTGAATTGCTACAACGTTTTTACGATCCGGCCAGTGGAGCTATTAAGTTTAAAGATATAAATATTAAAGACCTATCACTTAATACTCTGCGCAATAAAATGGGCATGGTAGCGCAAAACCCTATTTTATTTAGCTCCGATGTTATGCATAACATCCGCTACGGCAACCCAAATGCAACCGATGAGCAAGTGTATGCCGCTGCAAAACATGCCCATGCCGATGAATTTATAAACCAGTTGCCACAAGGCTATCACAGCTTTTTAGGTGAGCAAGGTGTTAGGTTATCTGGCGGGCAAAAGCAACGTATTGTGCTTGCCCGCGCTATATTAAAAGACCCAGAAATACTCCTTCTTGATGAAGCCACCAGCGCGCTAGATGCGCAAAGTGAGCACCACGTGCAAGCGGCGCTTGAGCACCTAATGCAAAACAGAACAACGTTAATAATTGCCCATAGGCTGTCCACGGTAAAACATGCTGATGTGATTGTGGTAATGGAAAATGGGGAAATAATAGCAACGGGTTCTCACCAAGTGTTATTAGCCAGCAATCCGCTGTATCAAAAACTGTGTGAATTACAGTTTAATAAAGATTGAGCTTAAATAAATTAAAGTAGCAGCTGCTTTGCTGCTACTTTTTGCTAAGCCATTTGTTCATTGCAGCATCATAAGCCTCTGTTAACTTAGTTTTACCGCACAATTGCCCTGCGGTTAAATAACTATCTGGTAAGTCATTTTTTTGCATCACCCCTGCGCCAATAAACACCTTTTTAAAACAAGTATCACCTTTGCGATAGGTAGTAAATTGCATACTTTGCTGCTCTATTTGTAACAGCGGCTTTACCGCTGCAGAGTGTACTTTTGGGACTGTGATCCTGTTTACCGTGGCGTATTCATCCGCTGTTTTACCAGCAGAGGTTGTACTAGCAGGTAAAGATCCCATTTGTTGCTGTAAAATACGATTAAGGCCTTTTTGTAAGTCGATTTTTTTATATGGCGTTAATGTTGCAGAGTGGGCGTTTATTGTGGTGGAGCTTGTTATAGTGGAATTTACCGGTTCAGCCGTTTTTTCTGTTTTCTTACTAGAGGAGCTTACTGATTTTAATACTGTTTTATTTACCGGCTCATTTGGCTTTTTTTCTATGCGCACACTTTTATTAACACTCTGTTGAGGCGTTTGCTGTGTTGCTTTAATTTTGGCTGCCACACTCACCATATAGGCTTTAATTGGCGGTGATTGCGGCTGTTTTATTTCAGGTACCTTTAAAGTTGTTAAAAAAAACAACAATAATCCATGTAAAAGTATCGATAAGATAATTGTCGAACGCCACTTTGCCATAAATATGTCCCTGTGAAAGAACTAGTTATGACAGCTAACGCAGGTAAAAGTGCCATTAAATAAACAAAACCGCGCATTAGCGCGGTTTTTGCTATTAAGCTTGTGTATTAGGCACTATTTGAATTTCTACACGACGATTTTGAGCACGACCATTTGCACTATCGTTAGTCGCAATTGGACGTGTTTCGCCATAGCCTTTAGTGCTAATACGTGCCGCCATAATTTGTTGATTCACTAAATAATCTTTTACACTTTGTGCACGCTCGCGCGACAAGTTCATGTTGTAGCTATCTTTACCTGTGCTATCGGTATGGCCTTCAACACTAAGGTAAGTTTTTTCGTACTTATTCATTACTTTTGCAATCGCATTTAACGTGTCGTTAAAACCTGATGAAATATACGATTGAGCCGTCGCAAAGGTAATATTTGATGGCATAACCAAACGTAAGTTGTCGCCCTCACGCACAACCTCAACGCCCGAACCCGCTAGCTCATCACGAAATGCTTCTTCTTGCTTATCCATGTAGTCGCCAACAGCAGCGCCCGCAAGTGCCCCAATTGCTGCACCAATAAAAAAGCGTTTATCTTTATGGTTACTCGTAGCTTTACCTAATACGCCACCTGCGGCAGCGCCAATTGCAGCGCCTTTACCTGCGTTATTCATTTCACAACCAGAAAGCAATACAGCTAATACAGTTGCGCTTAAAAGTGATTTAGTTAAAGTCATGATGTTACCTATTCAATAAGAATTTAGCCGGAGTATGCAAATACATGTATGAACAAACTATGAAGAAGGTATTAAAATGTAGGAATCCCTGCCTAACCTTATAGTCATCACTAGCTATAAGTAGTCATAAGAACTTGGTTTAGACTTTACCTGATAGGCGACTATGAGTGATCAGTGTCCAGTCAATAATTGTGATCTATGAAGCCAAATTTCCCCCCTTGTGTGGACTTTAGAGAGGTTATATACTTTAAAGTCGAACCTGCCGATAATTTAAACAAATTTTAAAGACTTTAGAAAACTCTTTAAACTCATTTTAATATGATAAATCTTGCTTCAATTAACACCAATTTCAACCGTCATTGTACTTTCATCTGTCTGACCAATTAGATAAAATGAGTAGTTTTTCCATTTGTCGTCAGAGCGCAATGTATTAGCAATAATTATAGCTTGATCGATAGAGTCATCCTCCGAAACCAACAATTGTAGGTGGCATAATGTTGCTCTACATTCCACATTTTTTAGTTTTAGAGTAGCGAGTTGCTCGTTAGCAGAAAAGAAATCATGTAATTGGTATGTAAATTCATCTGCCCATTCATAGTTTACTTCTTGTTTATCGAAGGGGATAAAAACTTCTGATGGACTCGGTTCATTCACCTCTCTATCTTCTTCAGGTATTTTTTCCTTATTAAGTGTTTCTTGATTTAAGGATTTTAATACATTAATCCCAGTCTTTTGTGCTCCACTATTTTCTGGTTTATAGATAGAATTTATACGTCTATTTGAGATTTCCGATTCATTTAAACTTAGCTTTTCGTCGCTCGTGTTAATATTTAAATTGCTAGGCGTATTTAAAAAATATACTAATATAGAACCTATAAATGAAATTGCAATTACGTACTTGATTCTTAAATTCATCTTTAATCTCCAATTAGAATGCTTAAAACCGTGAATATAATTAATAATTATTAGTGCGCCTTAAAAAATATTAACGCGCACTAATAAAATAATTTCAACTTTTTTGACTATTCCGGACAAGGTATTTTTACACACTTATCGTCATCACATTTTATACAATAAAATTGGCCTTTCATCAGTTTATAGCTTGGATGAATTAAAGTTTCAATAGTTTCATTTATTTCTAAGCTAGATGATTCCGCTGCTGTAGATAAAAATGAACAAAATAAAATCGCTCCCATAACTATACTTTTCTTAAAATTTATATTGAACATTGCAAACTCTCTCTAATTTTATTCAGGGCATCGGATCACTGCGCAATTATTATCAGAATTGCACTTGAAACATCTAATTTGGCCTGCGAAAAGAACACTACTTGAATTAATATTTGCAGTATCTTTACTGGTTTCTTGGGAATAGGCTGGAATTGAAACAAGAACTGTAAACAGTAACAACACCGACGTTTTCATGAAGTTTTTAGTCATTTTTATCTCCTATACTCTTATGATATTGTAATCTTCTAAATTGAAGAATAAATACAGCACAATAAAATAAACATAAAACAAAGACATATATGGACGCTCCCTCGAATTGATGCTTTTACTCTATTATCATGTACTCCATTTCACAGTAATGATGCGTCACAAGCTGGCTTAAAAGCAAAGGTACTGACATATATTCGAGCTATGATTACATGGTTATCATGCTCCTAATGAGCTTCGCACCAAAGAACCTAAAAATATTCACCCAAGCGAGATTAAATGGTGATGATTAAAGGCAGAAATTTGGAATACATTTTTTGCCAAGTCAATTGATAATGTACTAATTTTCATGATAGACGCTCCCTTTAAATGAGTGTGAGTTATAACCAGTTTGGCGCATTGACGCCGTTTTGGGGAGCGCCCATCTCATCATCCATTCTAAATTTTGCTATTTGTGAAATGAAGTACTAGGCTTTGAACAGTGTAAAAAAAGCAAGGTGTTACATGGCAATCGTAAGATAACGTCAAGTAAGTTTAGTTGGAGAGGAATTAGAATGATACCCATCCTAATTATTACGAAAAAATCAGCAAAACAGTGTTGAAAGTGCACTTTATAAATAATGAATCACGCAAAAAGCTGATCTACGTATACAAAATGAAAGTAAAAATAGGCAGCCCAATCGGACGACGACAATACAGCAAACAGCTTGGCTGAATTGAACCAGTGTTCGGCAACATTACAGTGAATAAAGGGATGAATAAATTGACCTTACTAGGCCAAACGAAAGTGAATGCGCAACTGTATTGCCTTGTTTATAATATAAAAAAGCTGTAAAAAACGTGCATTAAGAAGGATAAGCTCTTTTAACCCTAAATATAGCCACTTAAACACCCGTAATCCCTTCCAAAACGCCAATTTAAAACAATACCAAACCCACTTTTTATATTCTATGAAAAACACGGTAATCGATTGAGCCAAAATAGGAACTCAGCTATGGTTTGTTTATTAAAAAAAACAAATAAAAACGAGTTAATCTACAGGCTCGTTAGCAGATCAGGATAATATGAGAGTGATTTAACAAATATCCTTGTAGCCTTATTCTTAACCATACTTGGATATTACTATGGTTTATCAAATGGCGGCTTTTCTGTTGAGGACTTACTACCTGTTAGTAATTTAATAGCCTCTTTTTGTGCATTAGTAATAGCTACCAAAGCGTTAAGTACGACTAAAACAAGGAGTAGATTTTGATTTACCCATGGACATGATTGAATAGCGAAATGATAAAAAACGGGATTATCAAAAGTCATGGGGAGAATTGAAAATACATTGCAGGGGCTTTGTGAATAAAAATTCGTTTCTTGCACCTGATAATGTAGGGGTGAATATCTTAAAGCTATACAAGAGCTGCATCTTGATACATATAAGCCTCATGAGTGCAGTTTTAATAAGTATCATGAGTTCATTTCAAAAGAAGGTGAAAAGACTTTTCATTATCTCCGGTCAAAATTGGGCTAATAGAGTAGCCGGAGGTCTCTAACCTCCAGCCCCACCCATCATCCAGATCCGTAATTTTCTATAAGCTCAACACTCTATGCAACACACGGATTGGAGCCCTATTAGCCACGCCTGACAGTTAAAAATATGCTTATTCAATTTAAAGCAGCGCACATTAGTTATATATACTAACTAATGTGCCATTTTAATAAAAATGTCATACTCCCTTGTGACAATTTAATGAATTTTACAAAGGATATTGGCGCAATGTTAATTGCTATTTTTAGACAGTTTTTTTTACTAGGGTGTATGAGCTTTGGTGGCCCTGCTGCGCATTTAGGTTATTTTAAACGCCACTTTGTAGACTCGTTAAATTGGTTAACTAACACGCGTTACGCACAACTTATTAGTTTAAGCCAAGCACTGCCAGGGCCTGGCTCTAGCCAAGTTAGTTTTGCGATTGGTGTTGAGCGGGCTGGGGTACTTGGTGGTATAGCTGCGTTTTTAGGCTTTACTCTGCCTTCGTTTTTAATAATGGTGCTGCTTGCGGTTAGTGCCCATCAGTTTGATGCTGTTTACTTTGCTATTATTGCAGGCTTAAAGTTATTTGCCGTTGTTATAGTCGCTGATGCCACGCTTAGTATGGCTAAAAGCTTTTGTACAAGTGCTGCGCTTAAGTTACTTGCGGTAATGAGTACACTTGCTTTGGTGTTATTTCCAATGATGGGAACTCAAATAGCAATTTTAATCACCGCTGCCACAATAGGTGCTATATGGCCTTTATTAAAACTTGGCACAGTAGCAAAAGATGCTAGCAGTACAAAAAGTAATATTAATTGGATTGCACTGGGGCTCTTTGCACTACTACTAGCCGTTAGCTTTTTTCCTCTAGGTCAAGAATTTGCTTTGTTTGCGCCTTTTTATCAAGCAGGTGCAATGGTATTTGGCGGCGGGCATGTAGTGTTACCAGTATTACAAGCAGGTGTCCCTGCGTTAACTGATGATCAATTTTTAAGTGCTTACGCGAGCGCGCAAGCTGTTCCCGGGCCTATGTTTACTATTGCTACTTACTTAGGCGCACAACTTACTACTGAGCAACCTTTAGTGGGCGCCCTTATAGCTACACTGCTTATATTTATGCCTGGTTTTTTACTTATACTGGCGTTTCAGAAGAGCTGGCTTAATTTGGCAAGTAAGCCACGCTTTGCAAGCTCAATTGCAGCGCTTAATGCGGCGGTAGTGGGGTTTTTAGCGGCGGCTCTGTATTCACCAATTTGGACATCGGCGGTGCATAATCTTTGGCAAGTAGCTTTAGTGATACTCGCGTTTGCATGGCTGCGATTTAAAAAGCCACCTATTTGGTGGCTATTAATCGTATTTATTGCTGTGGGTCTTGGCCAGCATTATTGGGCACTTTAATACTAGGTTTATCTATTTGCGGTGTGTTTGTTGGTGGGCTTAATTGCCCGCTAACACTTTGATAAGCTCGTAACCCAAAAATAGGCAATACAGCCAATAAATGATCCATTATTTCGGCTTGCAAGTGTTCGTACGAAATCCAGCGTTTATCTTCACTAAAGCAATAAAACTCAATCGGTAAACCATGATTAAGTGGTTGTAGCTCTCGTACCATTAAGGTCAGTGAGGTATTAATTTTGCTGTGTTGCTTTAAATAGCCTTCGGCATAGCGGCGAAATAGCCCCAAGTTAGAGACAGGATCGGGCAATGTGGTGATGCGAATATATTCGTGTAGCGGGATTGCAGCGTTAATTTGCTTTCTAAACTCGTCACCCACCAAGCAAATGCTATTCATATCAATATTAAGTGAACGCTTAATACGTCGCCCACCGGATTCTTGCATGCCTCGCCAATTTTTAAACGAGCCCGCCACCAACATATAAGTAGGAATGGTTGTGATGGTATTATCCCAGTTACGCACTTTTACGGTATTTAACCCTAAATCAATCACCTCGCCATCAGCGCCATAATTTTCTACTTGGATCCAATCACCATACGTTACCAAACGATTTGCAGCAATTTGAATGCTCGCTACAAAGCCTAATATAGTGTCTTTAAATACCAATAATGTAACCGCCGCAATTGCGCCAAAACCAGAGAGAATATAGGTAGGCGATTTTTCCAGCACTATGCTCACAATTAAAATGCCACATACAATAAAGGTAATGAGCTTAACAACCTGAATTAAACCCTGGATAGGCACTTCACGGGCAAATTCAAGCTGGTTATAAATAGCGCCAGCAATACTCACTATACTGCTTATAATAAAGCCAACGTAGATAATTAATAAAGCCTGCCCTACCGTTTTTAATATTTCGGCGGCCAATTCGTTAACCGGATAAACACTGTCGAAAGTCGCTAAAAACAAAACACAACAAAGCAACCCTGCAATGCGTTTGTTGAGCTTGGTTAACATTGGAGAAAGTGCGCCAATACGCTCAGGAGACAGTTTAGTGACAACCTTTTGAATGCCTGGCAGCATTAAACGACGTGTAAACAAATATAAAATGAGTAAAGAGCATACCCCGATTGCTGTGGCGGTAATTGAGCTAAGAAAATTTGCATCGGGTACTTTTTCAAACCAAGGAGCAATTAACTCCTGCAGGTGTGTGTTGGTCATAGTGTTTCAATTTCCTTACTGATTTTTGGCTCTGGTAAGTCTTGTTGCGCATAGATATCGGCAAGTTGCTGATCTTTAGTAACCCATAGTTCATTCACATAATGTTGAAAATTGGCTTTAAATACGTCATCACTTTGATAACTGCCCTGCATTTTCTCATCAATAGGGATAACCTCAATCGACACATAAATAGAATCCAATTCACCTTTTAACAAGTTACGGCAAACATGATCGGTTTTACCGCTGTAAACTAAACTTGTATTGAGCATGGCATCAAATTGATCGGCTAACACTTCAAGTGCAAAAGCAATACCGCCAGCTTTAGGCTTTAGTAAATGTTTAAAGGGACTTTGTTGCAAGCTATGCTTAGCTGGCGTGTAGCGTGTACCCTCTACAAAATTAATGATAGTTGTTGGGTGATGACGAAAGTTACGACAGCTATGCTTGGTACGCTCTACATCCAGCCCTTTGAGCTTAGGATTTTTAGCAAGTTGTGCTTTGCTTACCCGTTTCATAAACGGCATACCCATAGCCCACGCACCAGTGCCTATAAAGGGCACGTATTTGAGTTCATCTTTTAAAAAAAACTTAGGAGCTGGCAATTCATGTAATGAGCTAAGTACGGTTATATCTAACCAGCTTGCGTGATTACAAATCAGTAAATACCAGCATTTTGAGTTTAAATCGCCACTAATATCAACCACAATATTCGGACAACCTAACCAAAGCCCTAAACGATTGCCGTTACACCAACCACGATAAGCGCTATGCAATATAGAATTAACAATAGATAAAGGAAGCAATAACTTAATAAGGCCCAGCATTAATACCAGCGAGCCAAAAAGTATGACATTAGAAAACAATACACAGCCTACAATTAAGCCGTTAAGCCAGTTTGGTAACCATTTTTTTAGCATAACCGTAAGCTCATATTTTTACCTTTTATTTAGGGATGTTTTCAAGCGATTGTAATGTTTGCTCTTTGTCTTCCCATAAACGATTTAGTTCACTTTGAAAGCGCACTCTAAATTCAGAGTCACCGGTGTAGTCACCGATTAACTCTTCGCTTACCGGCCTTACTTCCACGTGTATGTTAATATTTTTTACTCTGCCACCAGCAAAATCCATAAAAGTAGGAATACCATCAGGGTAATGAATGGTGACATTAACTACTTTAGTTATTTGCTCACCCATTGCTTGCATTACAAACGCGATACCGCCCGCTTTTGGCTTGAGTAAGTGTGGAAATGGGCTATCTTGACGCTTGTGTTTGGACGCTGTAAAACGCGTACCTTCCACGAAGTTAACCACACTTACCGGCATTTCTTTGAATTTTTCGCAAGCTTTACGCGTTGTTTCTAAATCTTTGCCACGTAGCTTAGGATTCTTTTTTAATTGGCTTTTACTGGTACGCGTCATAAATGGGAAATCAAGCGCCCACCAACATAATCCTAAAATAGGCACGTAAATAAGCTCTTTTTTCAAAAAGAAGTTTAAAAATGGAATTTTACGATTAAATACGCGCTGCAATACTAAAATATCGACCCAGCTTTGGTGGTTTGCAATAACCAAATACCAATCTTTTAGCTTAAGATCTTCAAGGCCAATTACGTTAAGTTTTGTTGGCGTAAACAACTTTTGATTTAAGCTATTAAAGGTAACCCAAACAGTTGCGAATTGCTTAGCAGCCCAGCTCATTATTTTTTGTAATGGCTTGATTGGAATAAGCTTTATAAGCCCACAAATAAAGATAGGTACAAACCAAAAGAGTGTGTTTATTGCGTACAAAATAATACTAAGTACACCGCGAATAACTGACATTACTTCTACTTCCTTTAAACATGGCGCAGCAACTTTATTGCTGCGCTTTAAGTTGCTTACAAATTAATCTTCAAAATAAGTATAACCTTCAAGGCCTGCATTAAGCTCAGCTAAGTAACCTTCTTTACACTGCGTCGATACATCAAGCTTATTAACTTGATACGCAAAGTTATCGGCTAAAATGGCGCTATCATAGTCAACAAACTTTAATACATCCTTAACGCTATCACCTTTTATGGCATTGGTTAATACATAACCATCGTCGTTAAGCTCCACATGCACAGAATCAGTATCGCCAAATAAGTTATGTAAATCACCTAAAATTTCTTGATACGCCCCGACCATAAACATGGCAATATGATATTGCTCACCGTGCTTGTATTCTGGAATTGGTAAGCTGGTTTCAATACCCGCTCCTTCAACGTATTCACGGATTTGCCCGTCAGAATCACAGGTAATATCTTGAATAATCGCACGTTGCGTCAATGGTTGAGTTAAATTTTCGATTGGCATAACCGGAAATAACTGCTGAATACCCCACACATCTGGCAATGACTGAAACAATGAAAAATTAACAAACAACTTATCAGCCAACTTTTCGTTTAAATCATCGAGTACTTCTCGATGAGCACGCGCATTATTACTAAGCGATGCACGTACACGGTGTAAAATAGTAAAGTAAAGCTGCTCTATTTTCGCCCACTCTACCATGCTCACTAAACCATGCACGTATTGATCGTGCGCCTCGCTAAATAGGTGCATAGCATCGTGATAAATTTCTAGCGCCATACGCGGATTTAAACGCTGTAAACACTGCCACATTTCATCGAGTACTAATGCGCTGTTTTCAAGCGGTGCTTCTGGATTTAAATAATTTGGCGCTTTTTCTACATCAATAACATCGGTAATTAACACGGCATGATGGGCGGTTAATGCGCGACCTGACTCGGTGATAATAGCCGGATGCGTAAGGTTATGCTGGTCGCACACTTCGGCAAATGCATTCACTACATTACGCGCATATTCTTCAACCGTGTAGTTCATCGAACACGCACTGCGTGAGCCAGAGCCTTCGTAATCAACACCTAAACCGCCACCCACATCAACCGTATTTAGCGGTACATTTAATTGCGTAAGTTCAGCAAAGTGACGTGCACATTCACGTAAAGCGCGGTGAATATCGCGAATATTGGCAATTTGGGAACCAATATGAAAATGCACCATTTGCATTAAGTGCAATTTGTTATGCTTTTTAAGCACTTCAACGGCGCTTAGCACTTGACCCGCTGTTAAACCAAATTTACCTTTTTCGCCACCGGTATTTTGCCATTTGCCTTTGCCGACTGAATTTAGGCGAATGCGAATACCAATAGCAGGCTCAATGCCTAGGTTGTCTATTTCTTCAAGTAGTGTGGTCAATTCTGACAACTTTTCTACCACAATTTTTACGCTGTGCCCCATTGCTTGACCAATACACGCTAAGCGTAAAAACTCACTGTCTTTATAGCCGTTACACACAATAGTAATTGGCTCTTTTGCTACACCCAAAATGGCCATCAGCTCTGGCTTTGAGCCTGCTTCTAGGCCAACAAGCCCGCTTGGGTGCGCTAATAGTTTACTGACTACGGAGCGCTGCTGATTTACTTTAATTGGGTAAACGCAGGTGTATTTACCATTGTACTCACGATTTGCTCGTGCTTGCGTAAATGCATTTGTGAGCGTGTCTACACGGTTTTGTAAAATATCGGTAAAGCGCACTAAAACCGGCAACGTTAAACCTTGTTGTTTAAACTGCTCAGTTAATTGCGTTAAAGAAATGGCCGGTTTTGTTTGGTCGCCATCAGGGTAAGCCACCAGTTCGCCTTGTGCGTTAATATCAAAATAACCATCGCTCCAATGAGCAACGTTATAAGTAGCGCGTGCTGTTTCTAAACCCCAGGTCATGGCAACTCTTCTTTAATCAATTAGGTATAAAGGCGCATTTTAATACGTCATGATCTCCTAGGCTAACAAAAATTGAACTTTCACTCACTCCTAACTAACTTTATTCGTTAAATCAGTTAAAATGTCGTTGAGCAAAACGCCAAGCACTGGCAGAATTGCCCCTTTTTCATACTCAACCTAAAAAGTGTAATAGCAACTATGGCAAATTTAGATCAAAGTAAGTGGTTTACTGAAATTAGCGACCGCGATGGCAGCGCATTTTCATTACGTATTAACAAAAAGTTAGATGAAAAACAGTCTCCTTTTCAAAAGGTAGAAATGTTTGAAACCACAGACTTTGGTAATTTAATGATCATCGACGGGTGTACTATGGTAACAACCCGCGAAAACTTCTTTTATCATGAGATGATCAGCCACCCTGCACTTTTAGCACACCCAAACCCTAAAAACGTGGTTATTATTGGTGGTGGCGACTGCGGCACTTTACGCGAGGTATTAAAACACCCAGGCGTAGAAACTGTAACGCAAATAGACATAGATGAAGTAGTTACGCAAATGTCGTTAAAGTACTTCCCAGAGCTTTGCGAGTCTAACAACGACGCCCGTGCAACAGTGATGTTTGACGACGGTATTAAATATATGCGCGAAGCGGCTGGCGAATCCATTGACGTGGTTATTGTTGATGGCACAGATCCAGTAGGCCCAGGCGAAGGTTTATTTAATCATGCATTTTATACAAGCTGTTTAAATGCACTGCGCCCAGGTGGTATTTTAGTGCAACAAAGTGAATCACCACTTATGCATATGCCATTATTAGTTGAAATGCGCGAAGCAATGTTAAGCGTAGGCTTTAACGATTTACAAACACTGCCATTCCCGCAACCAATTTACCCAAGTGGTTTATGGTCGGTAACACTTGCACGTAAATCACAAGCATTTGACGGTTTTAGAGAAGACGGCGCAGCACAAATAGCCGAGCAAAGTGAATACTACAACAGTGGTATTCATCATGGCGCACTCGCGACACCTAACTACATGAAACGCGCGTTTGATAAAAAATAATCTATACCCATTTTATTAAACTAAAAGAGGAGCTTTTATAAGCTCCCCTTTTTTATGCTTTAAAATCGCCATTGCGCGTTTAACATTACTTGTTGCTGCGAGATTCGTTCATTAAAGTTTATTGCCGCCCTATTTGCAGCAAAGCTTTTAAGTGCTGACGCCTCTATCCCTAGTTGTATTTTTTTACTAAGGTCATAACGCCATGTTGCTGTTAACCCTTCGCCATAACTTGCATTGGGGTCAAACGCAGTGGTGTCGTTGTCAGTTACTTTAAAATAATCGTAACGTAACGACACCCTGTGTTTATTTTCTTTATGACTGAGCATTACATAATGACTATAAAAGGCATTATTTATTAGTAAGTTACCCCCCATTGCCGTTTTGCCATTAAGTATTTGTGCAATTAAACGTGTTTTTTTACTAAATTTATATAACCACGCAGCACTCACAAAGCGGGTATCCCATGCATACTGCCCAGAACTAATATTCACCTTAGTGGGATCGCCATTATTATCGTAGTAATACACTCGAAATTGTGACTGTTTTAAGTAATCCCAATGCATACCCACGTAATAGCCAAAGCGTCCGTCTACTTCTTCAAATGGGAGAACTTGGTTAGCCTGCCAGCGTAACTCATATTCATTTAAGGCGGCTATAGACGCAAATTTTACATTTTCGTTCAACGTTGTTTGCCTGTCATGTAGTGCGAAACCTCGCCAAGATAACAACGTACCAGCAGGATCGTTGCCTTTAAATGTAGCACCTACAACACTAAAGCTATGTGCGCTGTTAAAGCGTTTAGCTGGGCGCTTAATGGTTACTTCTGCACCAACAGTACGTACTTCTTCACCAATCCAACTGTTAATAGCTGAGTTTGTGTAGTTATAGGGAGAAGTCCAGCCTATATCAGGATTTTCTAACGACATCAGCGGGTAAAAGCCACCTACGCGCACGTGCCATTTATAATCACTGTTAGATAGTGGCTGATACTTTACATAAGCTTGCGTAAACCCCAAGCCAACGTCAGGATCTTGATTAGCGTTTAACACACCATGAGCCGACCAGCTAGATGCTAAATCAACACTAAAATCTAAAATACCTTGGGACAAATTAAGCTCATCACTTTGAGTATCGTGGCGATACAAACCAATGCCTCCTTCTTGCCAACTAAGCACGTTATCACCTTGTACAGCTCTAATTTGTAATAAGCCTTTTACCTGTGCATTCGATGCGCAGCAAAACAAGACGGCACAGCTTAACAATGTTGCCTTAAAAAAATTATTCGTAATCATCAAATTCATCCGTGACGAAGTCAATTTGCTCAATTATTGCCTGCTTAACTTTATAGGTAAGTGGTGTTGAGCTTATAGTTACAGGTTCTGATTCAACATTACTGATATCGCCAAACCCAGAGTGCCATACACTTAATTTGTACTCGCCTGCTACCGCTGTTAATTCAACCTTGCCAGTGTCATCAGTAATCGCAAAAATGGTGCTATCAACCACAACTATATAGCCCAGCATCCAATCGTGAATATTACAACCAAGCTCGACAACGCCTGTTTGTTCAAACACTAAAGGTGCTTTAGGTTGCTCTTTATAAAGCTTTAATTCAAATGTTTTAGCCTCAGAAAATGAGTAAACATGATGCATAATAGAATCAGCATTAGGGAACTCCACTTTGGCATTTTGCGGAACGACTAAAATACGCGGTGTAAATTCTCTATTTTTTTGACTCATTGAATAAGGTGTACTGGGTAAAGTAATTTTCTCTGAGGTATTTTTTGCAGTTAACCACACAACAGCATTAGCTATGGGCTCATTTTTTGTATTTTTAATTATTATGCTAACTGCTGCGGCTTGCCAGCTTGAGACCATTAATATGGTAAAGACGAAAAATTTGATCATTAGCTTCCTAATTCTTATTTTCAATTTATTTACATTATAGACCGAGTAGCTTGATAATTTCTTTCTCTTTTTTATAACATTGAATACGTATGTAGAAAGTCGTATTCCTTAACAACTGCCTTTATGCTGGTTGATTCACACTGACACACCCAAGGATCAACAATGAGAACATCAGCACTCTTACTTTTAGCTTTTTCGAGTGGTTGCTTTGCTCAGACAGCTACGCTGCAATCTCCTAACGGCAATATAAAAATTATAATATCAGATGAACAAAGTACGCCTACTTACTCTATTGATTTTAAGAATAAGCCCGTAATAAACAACTCAGCTCTTGGATTTGAATTTAAACAACAAGCCCCTTTTAGTGAGGGCTTTAAAATCACCAAAACTCAAGATCGCACTATAGATACACAATGGCAATTACCTTGGGGTGAACGCCAAACTGTTACCGATAATCATAATGAGATTACTGTAACATTTAACAAGACGCAGCCTCAAGGCGGCACTTTTACCGTTAGGTTTAGAGCATTTAACAATGGTGTTGGCTTTAGATACGAAGTACCAAAACAGGCTGGTTTTGACAACATAGAAATAACAAAAGAACTGACCGAATTTGCTATAACCAATAGTAACGATGCCACGGCATGGTGGATCCCTGCTCGTGGTTGGAACCGTTATGAGTATATTTATAACACCACCCCGCTAAATGATGCGGCTTTAGTACACACGCCATTTACTTTTAAAAATAAAGACGGCATACATTTTAGTATCCACGAAGCTGCCCTTGTTGATTACGCAGCAATGGTACTTAATCAGCGCCGCCCAGGTACATTTCAGGCTGATTTAACACCTTGGTCAGATGGGATTGCAGTTAAAAAGCAAGGGGCATTTACTACGCCATGGCGCACGATTCAAATGGGTGAAAGTGCCGTAGATTTAATTAACTCTGACATTATTTTAAACCTAAATGAGCCGAATAAATTAGGCGATGTATCTTGGGTTAAGCCTGGTAAATATGTTGGTATTTGGTGGGGGATGCATATAAACACCCAAACATGGGGGAGCGGCGAAAAACATGGCGCGACCACTCAAACAACTAAATACTACATGGACTTTGCAGCACAATATGGTTTTGATGGTGTGTTAGTTGAGGGTTGGAACATTGGCTGGGATGGCGATTGGTTTTCTAATGGCGATGTATTTAGCTTTACCCAACCTTATGACGACTTCGATATAGCCGCGCTTACTCAATACGGTAAAGAAAAAGGCGTGCAGCTCATTGGTCATCACGAAACATCCGGCAGTGTAAGTAACTATCGTAACCAAATGGAGGATGCGTTTACTCTTTACGAAAAATCAAATGTAAGCCAAGTAAAAACAGGCTACGTAGCCGATGGTGGAAATATTAAACGTATCGACGAAAACGGGATAGCTCGCCATGAATGGCACGATGGCCAGTTTATGGTTAACGAATATCTTTATAACGTAAAGCTAGCTGCTAAACATAAAATTAGTATTAACACCCACGAACCAATTAAAGATACGGGTCTTCGTCGTACTTATCCAAACTGGATTGCCCGCGAAGGTGCACGCGGACAGGAGTTTAATGCATGGGGCACACCTCCAAACCCACCAGAACACGTACCAATGCTTGCTTTTACCCGTATGCTGGCAGGTCCAATGGACTTTACCCCTGGTATTTTTGATATGAGCTTTAATGGCCTAGGTGCCGATACTAATCGTCCGCAAACTACGCTTGCTAAGCAACTGGCACTTTATGTGGTGTTATATAGCCCAATTCAAATGGCGGCCGACTTACCTAAAAACTATTTAGCTAAACCTGATGCATTTCAATTTATTCAAGATGTACCCACAGATTGGCAAAAAAGCATTGCGCTTGATGGTGAAGTTGGCGACTTTATTGTGTTTGCACGCAAAGAGCGAAAAAGTGATAAGTACTCAGGAAATGACTGGTATTTAGGCGCTGTTACCGACGAAAAAGCTCGTACTATGACAGTGCCATTAGACTTTTTAGAGCAAGGTAAAAAGTTTGAAGCGCAAATTTATAAAGATGGTCAAAATGCAGAGTGGAAAAATAAACCATACGACTTAACTATCGAAAAACGTATCGTTACTGCAAGCGATAAACTAACGCTTGAACTTGCTACCAGTGGCGGTGTCGCGATTCGCTTTAAAGCACTTTAAAGCGCCGATGTAATAAGCATCGTGGATATTGAATCAGCTGCAGTAAATTTACTGCAGCTGGTTTAAGTAGTGATTTACTTCTGCCTGATATCTTGCCAATAAACCTTGCTCTATAATTAACCTGAACTGTGGATAATAAATCTATCTCAAACAGCTATTTTCAGCGCTAAATTTACTGAAATTTCTGGCTAGAGAAAAATAAACTTAAACGCTCATCTGCTTAAATGAATTTTGGGCATAAAAACTCATCCATTCTAAACATCATGTTAGCCGCTGTAATACTCTGTAATAGATTTCTCTGAGTGCATCACCTACCCTTTGTCAATATTCTTAAAAAATTGGTAGCTAAATACCATATTTATTCAATATAAACATCTCAATCGCTGAGAAAGGAATATTCGCCGTGGCTAACAAAGAAAAATCAACGTTCTCATTCATTCATCACAAGCTAGATAAATCAAGCAATGAAAACGCCATGCGCTTATCGAATATTATAATTATTTTATCTCTCGATTTACCTAGCACGCTTAACCTAGCGATGAAACATTCATGATTAAAAGCGATGAATTAAATAGCAGTGTTGTAATAATTGGTGCAGGTGTGGCTGGCTGTATTGCTGCGCTTGCTTTATGTGACTCTTATAAAGTAACACTCATCGATCAATCTGCATTTCCTGAGGAACGTATTGGAGAGTGTTTGGCACCCGCAGCAAAACGGATTTTACAACAGCTCAATTTGTTAGACGAGTTTGAAGGCCTATTAAAAACAGATATCGCACTTCCCCATCATTTGCATAATGCCGGAATAAAGATAAATTGGGGTCAAGAGGCACGTCACATTGCAGATAATCTTAGTAATACCGATGGATTCGGCTGGAGGCTCGATCGTAAAAAGTTCGAACTTTTTTTACGTGAAAAAGCTCAGCAGCGTGGTGTAGAGTGCATTTGGCCTGTCAAACTTAGCAACAGTCAATACCAAGGAAATTCGTGGCATATCACCCTTGTTAATTCCGATCCAGACTCAAGCACAGCGCAAGAAACAAATATAGCATGTCCATTCGTTATTGATGCGACAGGTCGTCAAGCTCATTTCGCCAAAAAATACACTAATCGTCAGCAAAATGATCGCTTAATATCATGTTGGGCAACGCTAGCTGATAACAGTGAAAATAAATTGGGTGATATTGTCTCAACTGAGAGTGGCTGGTGGTATAGTGCGCCACTTCCAAACCAACGTCGTGTTTTAGCCTTTCAAACCGATTCAGATCTCATTCCTAAAGAACTGCATCGCGATCCATTGTTTTTTATTCAACATGCTCAACAGCAACCAGCACTAGCAAAGTTATTAGATAACAATCAAGAAACATTAGATCTACAAGGCATTGTAAGCGCTAACTCAACACGTTTAAATACTTTCTCTGGTCAACAATGGGCCGCATTAGGTGATGCAGCTATGAGCTTTGATCCCTTATCATCGCAGGGGATTTTTAACGCAATGGCAAGCGCGATGCAATTGGCATTACTGCTTCAAAAATCAAATATACTAAAAGTTATCGATAACGATATACAACAGCACTTTAATAAAACCTATCAGCAACAAATAGAGCAAATATGGCGTCATTATTTACATCACCAGCACTATTTTTATCATCAAGAACAACGTTGGTCGAGCATGCCTTTTTGGCAGCGTAGGCATCAATATAGAGCATAACGAATGATCCACATCATAGTTAACCTGAACTCTGGATAATAAATCGATCTTGAGCAACTATTTTCAGCGCTAACCGCGTTGAATTTATTTGCAATAGGCCAGCTATTGACGCGTAAATTCGCCTTGCTTTCACTGAAAATCTCTTAACCAGAGCTCAGGTTAGTTATTCTTTTGGACTAATATGCTTTAAAGGCAAATAAACTTTCGCACTTAATCCGCCCTCAGGCCGATTAGAAAGTTTGACCTTTCCATCGTGCATATCAATAATTCGCTTAATAATAGCAAGACCTAAACCACTGCCTTCACTGCCACGCGCAGCATCACCTTGCTTAAATGGCTCAAACACTGATTCAAGTTCACTTTCAGGGATCCCTGGCCCATTATCTTTCACTTCAATAACTGCATATTTTTTATTTGAATTAAAGTAACTAAGTACTTCAATATCCCCTTCGGAGTAGCGTCGAGCATTTCCTATCATATTCGTTATAACGCGTTTAATTGCCACTATACTGAGCGGGATTTTACCAATATTAGGATTACTCTTAAATGTAATTAAACGTTGATGCTGCAGCTCAGAGTGCACAACCTCCGCCACTAAAGCATTAATATCTTCGCAAATAAGTTCTTCACGCTTATGGTGACGTAAGTACTCTATAAATTGATCAATAATGCCGTTCATATCTTCAATATCGTAAATAATTCCGTCACGCAAAAATTCATCGGTATCTGCCATCATTTCAGTCGCTAAACGAATACGAGTGAGCGGCGTACGTAAATCGTGAGACACACCCGCCATTAATAATCGACGGTCATTTTCAAGCTCAGCAATACCGCGCGACATTTGATTAAATGCTCGCGTTACCTCAATTACTTCTGTGGAACCTTGCTCTCCTACTTTAGTTGAAAAGTCCCCTACACTCACTTTAATCGCCGCTTGTTGTAATGCTTTTAAAGGGCGATTCAAGTGCCTAGCAAACAGCCAACCACCTAGCACACTTAAAAATCCGATACTTGATAAGTAAAAAGTTAAAAACTCTAGATTATTTTCTTTAAATCCAATTAATGGCACTTTTACCCAGTAACCAGGGGCCTGTGGAGCCTCCACCCAATATATCAGCGGGCCAGTTTGGCTAATTCTTACTCGCGAAAAACCGTCCAGCTGCTCAGACATACTCCGTGATAATCCTGAGTACTCGCGACTTTGACCAAGTCCATTACGCATAGCTTCTCGTTGAGTCATGACTTCTATGCCTGTGATCTCAAAAAACTTTTCTGAAACCTCATCATTGATCTCTACGCCATCTTCCCAATCAATAAATACTGTTTTAATTTGTTTGGCGAGCATTAAATTAACTTGCTCAATAGTCGGCTTTACAACATATAAACTCACTGTTACGTAAGACACGATTTGGTTTATTAGCAGCAATGCTGCTACTAAAAAAACCGTTTGCCCAAATGCACTGCGTGGAAACATCCCCATATAAATTACTTTTCACCATCCGGCACAAACACATAGCCCAAACCCCATACAGTTTGGATATAACGCGGGTTAGCGGCATCAATTTCGATCATCCGACGAAGTCGAGATACTTGCACATCAATACTTCTCTCAAGCGCACTGTAATCTCTACCTCGCGCTAGATTCATTAGTTTATCTCGACTAAGCGGCTCTCGCGGATGAGATACCAGCGCCTTAAGCACAGCAAACTCACCACTCGTTAAAGAAACTGTTTTATCGCCTTCGCTCATTTCGCGCGTTGCTAAGTTAAGCGTAAATTTACCAAATGCGATTAGATTTTCTTCTGCGGCGGGAGCGCCCGGCACTTCTTTTGCGCGACGGCGTAAAATAGCTTTAATACGCGCAAGCAACTCGCGAGGATTAAACGGCTTAGGAATGTAATCATCAGCCCCTAATTCAAGGCCGATAATACGATCTACTTCGTCACCTTTAGCGGTGAGCATAATAATAGGGATTTCATTTTCTTTTTGACGTAAACGGCGACAAATCGACAAACCGTCTTCACCAGGGAGCATTAAATCGAGAACCATTAAATGAAAATTTTCACGTTCGAGGAGCCTATCCATTTGCTCTGAATTACCTGCGGTTCTAACGATAAAGCCTTGCTCTACTAAATAACGTTCAAGCAAACTGCGTAAACGCATGTCGTCATCAACAACCAATACTTTTGTGGTTTCGTGTCCCATTGTCTCTTTCTTATTTTTATATCCAATTACTGGTTAATATAAATGAAAAACCTAATAATCAAAACTAATTACCCGCTTAGATTGTTACTGAACATTTCAAAAATTTTAAACTCGACAAATTTTACTAATTTTATTACCTTGCCCAACATGAGCATTTAAAAAGAATATACCGTGAAAACAAATTTAGTTACCCGCGAAGGCTACTTACAGCTGCAACAAGAACACGATCATTTATGGAATGTAAAGCGCCCTGAAGTTACAAAAATAGTGAGCTGGGCAGCAAGCTTAGGCGATCGTTCTGAAAATGCAGATTATCAGTACAACAAAAGATTACTGCGCCAAATAGATCGCCGCGTGCGTTATTTGCGCAAACGCATTCCCGATCTGAAAATTATTGATTATTCCTCCGTTCAAGATGGAAAAGTCTTTTTTGGCGCATGGGTCGAAATTGAAAACGAGCAAGGCGACATTAAAAAATTCAGAATTGTAGGGCCTGACGAAATTTACGACCGTAAGGACTATATTTCTATTGACTCACCGATGGCACGTGCATTAATTAAAAAACAGGTTGATGACGATTTTGCAGTAATGACGCCACAAGGTAAAAAGGAGTGGTATATAAATTCTATTGACTATCAAAAAAATATATCGTAGGTTTTGATTCAGATCATGTTAACTTTTGATTGTTTAAATTATACCAATAAGCTATAAATGAATTTACTCAAATTCTGATGTTTTAATTTGAGATTAGTTAAGGTCGTCGTTATGTCAAACGTAGTACAGCGCATATTAAGTAATGCCGTATTGTTTGCACTTTTAATGGGTGTAAGCTTAACGCTGCACGCCAACGCTACCGAAGCTAATTTAGATCATGTAACAACCTCTAATCATTTTATTGCTTGTGATGTTCCTGACCAAGTAAACCTAGACCTTGACGCAGATTCTTTCGTTAATGTTACTTCCTTTAAGGCGCCTCAACCACTCCCTAAAGACACGCACTCGTTTTACGAGAGTTCAATTTTAGACAGACCTTTTAGCACGGCTTATCAGCGTGGACCACCTAGCTATTCAATTTAACTCATTGTTTTAAATATTGATTAAATTTTATAACTAATAAGGTGACTATTATGTCTAACTTTAAAGAATTGCGTACTCAAAATATTTCTCACGGCGTTATTGCTAGCACATTTGTAGATGAGCAACCATTAATTGATTTAACCTCTCCAGCACTAAAAGTAGTAAACAGCTTTACTCAAAAAATACCTGTGCGTGCACAACACGAAACAACAATTGAGTCGGCACTTAAGCAAATTAATGCCCAACAGTCTGATTTTATTTTGGTCACTGATGATACTCATAAATTGGTTGGCATTGTTTCTAGCGCTGATTTGCAAAGCTCAAAAATTACGATTATTGCCCAACGTTTAAATACCCCCCGTAGCGAAGTTAGTCTACGCCATATAATGACACCAATCAGCCAGTTGATGGGGGTAAGCATGCAAAGCTTAACCTACTCATGTATTGGTGATGCGCTGCAAACTATGGAACATCAAGGTGTTATGTTCTTATTAGTTACTACAGCTAATAACGAAATTTGCGGCTTAATCTCGGCTCGTCAAATTGCTAAGACATTGCATATTCCACTGCATATTAGCCCTATTGCTCACTCATTCAGTGAAGTATTAGAAAACATAGAGCACCCTCACTAAGGGTCCTTTTGACAGCATAATACTCCCCCCGAGCCAACCATCTTAAAGCAAGTGAAATAGCTTGCTTTAAGAGCTTTTTATTACAACCTCCTGTGATATTATTCAAGCAATTAGCCGTACCAGTTAACTACGTTAGCTGGTCTTATTTTTGTTTAAAAAGGTTTTTGCATGAGCGATATCTCTGCACGTTTAGCCGGTGAGCTAAATGCACAGCAACACCAAGTTGTTGCTGCAACAAAGTTACTTGATGAAGGCGCGACAGTTCCTTTTATTGCCCGTTACCGAAAAGAAGTAACCGGTGGTTTAGATGACACCCAATTGCGCCTTTTAGAGCAGCGTTTATCCTACCTACGTGAACTTGAAGAACGCCGTAGCTTTATTTTATCAACTATCGAATCTCAAAATAAATTAACCGCTGAGCTAAAGGCTGATATTACTACTGCCCAAAGTAAAACTGAGCTTGAAGATTTATATCTCCCATATAAAGCAAAGCGACGCACTAAAGGCCAAATAGCAATTGAAGCTGGTTTAGAGCCACTTGCCGATGCGCTTTTTAAAAACCCTAATCTAGATCCTGAGCAACAAGCTGAGCAATTTATCAATGCAGAGAAAAGCTTTGCTGATATAAAAGCAGTCCTCGATGGTGCTAAATTTATTTTAATGGAACGCTTTGCGGAAGACGCTAAGCTACTCGCTAAATTTAGAAGCCATATTAGCCAAAATGGGGCGATTGAGAGCACGCTCGTCAAAGGCCAAGAACAAGCTGGTGCAAAATATCGCGACTACTTTGAGCACCAAGAACTTCTAAAAAAAGTTCCTTCACACCGTGCGCTTGCAATGCTCAGAGCTCGCAATGAAGGCATACTACAGCTAAATGTTAACCCTGAGCCGAGTGCTGAAAACCCAGCTCAATTATGCGCTAACATGATTGCAGAGCATTACCGTTTAGATATTAAATATAAAGCGGCAAGTCCTTGGCTTTTAAGCGTTGTCCAATGGGCATGGAAAGTTAAGTTAGGGTTGCACCTAGAAAATGAATTTTTTGCAGCTATGCGTGAAAAAGCCGAAACTGGCGCAATTGATGTATTTGCTAAAAACTTAAAAGATTTACTTATGGCAGCCCCTGCAGGTCCACGCACTACGCTTGGACTTGATCCAGGCCTGCGTACTGGTTGTAAAATTGCGATTGTAGATAGCACAGGTAAGCTACTCACCACACAAACTATTTTCCCGCATGCACCGCAAAACCACTGGGATAAATCGTTGCGTACGTTAGAGCAACTTTGTCGCCAACATAAGGTCGAGTTAATTGCAATTGGTAACGGCACTGCATCACGCGAGTCCGATAAGCTAGTTGCTGAGCTGATGAAAGCAAACACAGAACTTAAACTTAATAAAATTATGGTGAGCGAAGCCGGTGCATCGGTATATTCAGCCTCTGAATTTGCCGCTAATGAATTTCCTGATTTAGACGTTTCTTTACGAGGGGCTGTCTCTATTGCGCGTCGTCTACAAGATCCACTTGCAGAGCTTGTTAAAATTGAACCTAAATCAATTGGTGTGGGTCAGTACCAGCACGATGTATCGCAAAGCCAATTAGGGCAAAGCCTTATTTCTGTTGTAGAAGATTGTGTAAACTCAGTTGGCGTAGATTTAAATATGGCGTCTATACCATTGCTTACACGCGTTTCTGGTTTAAACAAAACCTTAGCGCAGAATATTGTAAATTATCGTGATACTAACGGTTCATTTACTAAACGTAGTGAGCTTAAAAAAGTAGAGCGTTTAGGGCCAAAAGCATTTGAACAAGCCGCAGGTTTTTTACGTATTAATAATGGTAGCGATCCGCTAGATAACTCATCAGTACACCCTGAAGCTTACCCAATTGTTAAGCGTATTTGTGAGCATAATAGTGTTGATGTAAATAGCTTAATCGGCAATAGTGATTTTTTAAAAAAACTTGCAGCCAACGATTACACTAACGAAAAATTTGGTCTACCAACGGTTACCGATATTATTACTGAACTTGATAAGCCAGGTCGAGATCCTCGCCCTGAATTCAAAACAGCTGAGTTTAAAGCTGGCGTTGAAAAAATTAGCGATCTAAAGCCAGGTATGATTTTGGAAGGTGTCGTTTCTAACGTTGCCAATTTTGGTGCATTTGTTGATGTAGGTGTTCATCAAGATGGTTTAGTGCATATTTCAGCAATTACTAATAAATTTATATCCGATCCGCGTGAAGTAGTTAAAGCTGGCGATATTGTAAAAGTTAAAGTAGTCGAAGTTGATGCTTCTCGTAAGCGTATAAGCTTTACTATGCGCTTAGATGACGACATTGATACTAGCAGCAGTAAACCAACAGCTTCGCAAAAGCCACAAACACGCACTAATAATTCACAACCTCGAGCTGCCAAGACAAAACGTGATAACGGTAACGCCTTAATGGGAAATGCGTTTGCTGATGCATTTGCTAACGCTAAAGTGAAAAAATAATACTCGTACTACTGATGAATTATTACTAAAACGAAAAAAACCGCGTAAGCGGTTTTTTTGTGGTTACTTTTACGAAATTATTAACTTAACGCTGAAAAACTACTTTGACTCGCGGGAGAAGTGGCCATTTGATAAAAGCTTGCAATACGCCCTGCACGTGCTTCAACATCTACATTGCGAGTAGGCTCATCACTTTTGGTTATTTCAGCGTCGTTATTCTCATTACTAGAAAATGAAGCCTTTGCTATATTTTTTGTTTTTTCGTCATTTTCACTTTTGGGTTGTGCAAGTTCTGCTTGGGCTGCTGCTAACTTTTGCGTAGCGTCTGCGGCAATTGAACGATCAGCTCCTGAAGGCTCTGCAGGCGCAAGCGCTGCTGCGCGCACCGTCTGCATTTTATCAATAGTCGCCTGTGGATCGCCGGGTATTTCTGATACATCTATTTGCACTTCCCCGCCAACGGCGTAGTTAGAGCCATCGGGACCACGTTGATATTCATAACTTGGTGAGCCAGCATACTGGCCGCCAACAGACGCATGTGCTTGCTCGTGTATTCTTACCTCTGTATCTCGAGCCTTAAGTTCTTTAATTTGTAATTGTTCTTGCTCTAACTGCTGCTCTTCTTGCTCAGATTCTTTTTGCTCACTTGAATCGCTTTCTTGCTCGGAGCCATCAGGGTTCTCAGAGTTTCCATCACGTTGCTGAACTGATTTTTCGTCTATAACTTTTCCGGTTGCGTCATACGTTGCACCATCACTTCCGCCAGGTAGCTTTGCTTTTTCAGCGTCACTTTGCGCTTTGGTTTCTGTATTACTCGCACTATTTGATGCAGGGGCAGGTATAACTTCTCGCAGTTGGTTGTCACGCCGTGCGGTTTCCGTATAAACATTTGCAGTGTTTATATTGATAGACGGAAATGGCGTGACAATATTCATAAACTAAACTTTAATGTCAATTAATGTACCCAGTACATCATCAGCCGTTTGAATTGATTGCGTATTCGCTTTAGCGTTAAACTCCTCAACTTTTAAGTTAACGAGTGCTTCATCAATACGAGCTGGCTGTGCTACTGGAGCTGTTATGGCTTCTTCAGGACGTGCTGCAGTAAGCTGACGCTGCTGCGCTAGTTGCGCATCGTCTTGCTGTTCAATAGTGGCTCGATTAATCTCAGCACTGGCTTTTTCAACACCTTGGCTAGCACGATTAAACCCTTCAACACCGTTATTAAATACAGATCCGATTGGCATATTAAAACCTCCACCAAATAAACATTGTCTAATTATCGCTCAGGTTATGCACAAAATAAAGCTTTAAACGGTGCTATTTTTAGTTCAATTTTAAAGCATTGATTTAGCAATAGATAAAAATTCTTTTTTATGAGAAATAAATGGGGCATGTGATGCTTTATCGAGTACTTCGTATTCAAACTCAGGATTTAGTACTAACATTTCTGCGATCGCTCGATACGGCACTAGTGCATCTAAACGCCCAAATATTGCTTTAATAGAAACCGGACAACGAGTGAATAAGTCACGTAAGTCTTCGTTTTGCAAAATATCTAAACCAGCAATAAGCGCTTCAGCATTAGGAGCGCTGTACCTATTTAGTAATTGCTTGAGTTGCTTTATATCTTCCCGTGCTGACTCACTTCCCATAGCTTGAATAGCTAAAAAGCGCTCTATGGTTTTTTCTCGGTGATTAACTAACTGCTCTTTAAATTGATCCAGCACATTAGCTTTAATACCAGGCCAATGTGCTTGTTCTGCAAAAAATGGTGTTGATGCCACTAATATTATTTTCGATACTTTGTCAGGCCAATGCTTAGCAATGTATAAAGCAAATAAGCCACCTAATGACCAACCCATTAAAATTGATTGTGGCTTTAGTTCTTCACTTAAAAGTGCTGCAGCATCGTGCAATGTATAAGGGCTTGGGCAAGTAGCGCTGTTGCCAAATCCGGGTAAATCAAGGCTGCGTACACCCCCTGAATATAAAAACTCAAGTTCTGGCTGGATCAACTGCCACACCCCCTGGTTCATTCCCCAACCATGTAATAATACTAACTCGTTTTGCATATTCGCATAACCTTAACCAGACTTAAGCTCATAATAACGATTAGGAAGGTGATTGCAATGTGTGGTTTAAAGCAATGACGAATACTATTTTTGACTGGCTGTTTCCCTCCTCTTGTGTGCAGTGTGAAAACATTATTAATGCACATTTAGGGTTGTGTGATTGCTGCTTAGCAGACTTACCATTGTTTGATCTAAGTATCCACGCTAATTTACTCAATCGCCCTGATATTGCACAGATGTTTCCTAATTGCGAATTCGATAAATTATTCGCATGTGCATTTTATCAATCTCCGTTTGAGCTGTGGCTTAAACAACTTAAATTTAATAATCAAATTTATTATAAAAAGGCACTGCGACAAGTTATTAAAAAGCAACTGATACATTTTTTTGATCATCACCCTTTATTACCCGATATGTTTATAATTTTACCGCTACACACAAGCCGCTTTTTAAATCGTGGATTTAATCAAGTAAGCCAAGTATGGCATCCATGCTTAGCTAATTACGCGCCATTGAGTAACGTACTTATTCGCAGTAAAAAAACCCAAGCGCAATCAGAGCTATCAAAAGCAAAACGCATTAAAAACTTAAAAGATGCGTTTATTTGTACAGCGGATATCAGCGGTAAAACAGTCGCTATTATTGATGATGTAATGACAACAGGTGCAACATTAAACGCAGCAACTAATACACTAAAACAAGCAGGCGCTAAACAAGTGTGGGCTTTTACAACTTGCTTAACGCCTATTTAATTATTAAAAAGTATTATTCGCCATTTGCACGAAACGTATGACCAAAAAATAAAGCGTTACTTAGTAGTCGACTAGTTCCATACCAGTAACCTCTGAATACAGGGTCGTCGGTCATACCTATCACTGTGCCTCGCCCGTATGAATGAGCAATTAAACCAGCTCCGCCAGCAACTTGCTCAACATTAACAGCATCGGCAAAACCCGCTAACAATGGGGTTTTAGTATAGGTAAGTACATTTACGAACGGCGCATCGGAAGCTTCTAGCAACCAGGTACTGTTTTTGAATACGGGCAATGTATTGCGCTTAAGTGAAAATGTAAGCGGATGAGTTAAATCTATATTAGTATTAAAAATAGCACCTGCAATGCGCTGACGCCCAGCTAAATGATCTTTATCGCCATAACTTAAACCTGTCGTCTTAAATGCGCTGGCTACATCTTGTCGTGATAAATAGCTCGCTTTAAGCAACTGCTGATCGGCTAAAAATTTAGCGCCACCTTTATGACCCCAAATAACGCCACCTTTTCTTACCCAGCTTTTAATTGCCACTTTGTCAGCGTCAGATAAATTGCTGTAATTGCCATGAGCAAGTACAATATGACTATAGTTACTTAATTCAAGAGAGCCTAAGCGGTTCATTTCAACAATTGTAGGCGCGACGCCAACAAAGCGATCTAGGTAATACCACACTTCTCCTATTTCGTACTGGCTCGCGCCTTGCCCGCCAATAAGCAGTACTTTTGGAGCACTAACAACAGCCATTGAGCGTGAACCTAAATCGGCCCCCTTACTTGTTAAACCTGAAGTAATTGGCTTAATTGCAATACCAAACTCATTTTGCGCTTTATTAAGCTGAGCAACCCAGTTGATATTTGTTTGTAACCCTGTAGGTATAATAATACTGCCAGGTTCAAAGCTTACCTCTCCCGATGTTGATTTAGCAGTTAACGAACTAAGAGCTACACGAGCTTTAATACCTTGCTGAAGTAAACTATTTAGCATTTTAGGGGCTAAATAATCATCCCATGCAAAAGCAAAGGCATAACCATTTTTTAATTCAGAAAAAGATGTTTCTAACGAGTTATTCCAAGCTGCATCTGCAATATTTAAACCCCAATTACTTTTAGCTCTAGTGAATGGCAAATTAAATGCGTGCGCTAGAGTCCAACCCGAAACATCATAGAATGTGTTATCTGCAAAGTTTTTTTGTTCACTAAAAATAGCTTTTACTAAGCGGTATTGCGGCTGCGCTAATGGTACAAAGTAACTATTAGTCGTAAAAATTTTACCATTTGCTTTTAGTGGTTTAGTAAGCGGGTAAGCATTAATTTGATGTTGCTTTAAGAGCTCTAAAAAGTGCTTAATACGGGTGTTGTCGCTTGCACCTTCAACAACATAGCCTTCATAGTTTTCATCATTGGCTAAATCGTTAGCCTGATTATAAAACTTAGCTTGGTAATCAAGCAGCGCTTGACGGTTATCAATAGCAGCGTTAAAGGTTGATAAGCTGGTTAATAGCTGATTTTTAATAGTAAATGCAAAGCTTAAAGGGCCATTTATAGTTTCTTGAATATGCCCACGAGAACTCGCTTGTTCAAATAAAATGCCTACTCCACCATTTACATCAGGATAGGTTGAGCCTTTCCCGTAATAAAAATCATCAAAACTTTCTTCTGTAAAATAAAGCGCGTTGTTTTCATCTAATGTTTTTGCATGATAGTTAGCAATTGCTTTCGTTAAAGTCACATTTTCATCCGGTGTTATTGGGTGTTTACGACTTGGAATACCTGGCTGAAAAAAATAACTACTATTTGGGCCCATCTCATGAAAATCAGTTAAAATATTTGGCTTCCACTGATGGAACTTGGCAATACGCGCTCGCGACTCCGGATGTTGCAGCAATAACCAGTCACGATTTAAATCAAACCAATAATGGTTGGTCCGGCTACTTGGCCAATTTTCAACATGTTCGCGAGTTTTAGGGTCACTTGATAAGTTCATCCCGCGATTACTGTTTGCCCAATTAGCAAAGCGCGCTAAGCCATCTGGGTTAAGCGAAGGGTCGAGTAAAATAACGGTATTATTTAATAGCTGATCTATTTCAGCACCTTGAGCTGCCGCTAAATAATAAGCCACCAGTAATGAAGCGTTACTCCCTGATGATTCATTGCCGTGTACGCTATAACCCATCCACACTACAGCAGGTTGATCTTTGGTTTTACTACTTTTATTACTCAAGCGTGCCAGATGCGCTTGGCGAGTTTGTTCAATGTTTGGTAACTGATTAGCTGCGGTAATCGTTAACATAACCAATGGACGTTGCTCATGCGTACGGCCAATGATTTCAAAATTTATACGGTCACTTTTATCAGCAAGTACTTCCATATAGCGCACTAACTGATCGTGCCTCACATGCCACTCCCCCACTTGATAACCAAGTACTTCTTCGGGCGTTGGGATTGTAGGATCAAATTGTGTATCTTGCTCAAAATAATAAGAAAGTGGCTTAGCTACACTTGAAAAACTAACTAGTACCATCATCACTGCTAACATGAACCGCATATAAATCACTCTAAAAATGTTTGTTAATCGCACGCTACCACTGCTTAAAATAGATGCCAACTTTTTACGCTCAACACTAGCCGCAACACGATGAGCGGAGTATGATATGCAGTATCCGAGTAATTTAGTCAGGTATAAAGCCGTTTTTTATGATTTCTATTTCCGAAACAGCGCAAGCGCATTTTGCTAAACTATTAGCAGATCAATCACAACAAACCAATATTCGTGTTTTTGTTGTAAACCCTGGTTCATCACAAGCGGAATGTGGTGTGTCTTATTGTCCAGAAGACGCTGTTGAAGCCAGCGATATTCGTCTAAATTTTAATGGTTTTGATGCCGTTGTAGATGCAGAAAGTGCTCCATTTTTAGAAGAAGCTGAAATTGATTTTGTTACTGACAAAATGGGCACCCAGCTGACTCTAAAAGCACCTAATGCTAAAGCTCGTAAAATTGGTGATGACGCATCATTAAATGAACGCGTACAACATATGCTAGAAACTGAAGTAAACCCGCAACTGGCTAACCACGGTGGCCAAGTAAGCCTAGTAGAGATTACAGCAGCTGGTATTGCTGTCCTTCAGTTTGGTGGTGGTTGTAACGGTTGTTCTATGATCGACGTAACGCTAAAAGAGGGCATTGAAAAAGAAATGATAGCTAAGTTTGAAGAGATAACCGGTGTTGCCGATATCACTGATCACGAAGCAGGCGATCATTCTTACTATTAAGCCCTATAAATGCTAAAGCCACTCATCTACCGCTTAGGAAGCAATCCTAAGCTTAGTTTAGCGCGCTTTTTTCGCGGCCTAGCACTGTTTGTGCTAGCCGTAATATTAATATGCATTGGGTATTATACCCATTACAGTTTACAAATAATTGGCGTGGTAATTTTAGTCCCCGCATTATTTTTTGCCGGTTGGGGCTACTGCGGTATTTTTGCTAATCGATTTTCTCAGGTCATTAAAAATATAGGCCCTCAGAGTAACGATCCCGATTTATGGAAATAGCCCACCATCGCACTTAATCTAGCAACTGGTTATTTGCTTTGAGTCTTTGATATTTAATAATTAAAGTTATGCCTCGCATTAACATAAAAATGCTCATAGCTAGCCATAACCCATTATTTTGTAACTCACTAAATACCCAAAACACTCCAAAAAACCCTACCGTAGCTGAAAGTAGCATACTATTTCGCATATCTTTTGCACGTGTTAAGCCGACAAAAATACCATCAAACAAAAAACAGCTCATAGCAAGTAAGGGCAATGCAATTACCCATGGTAGATAACGTGTAGCCTCATTAATAACCTCTGGTACATTGGTTAAAAGCGTAATAATTTGAGCGCCAAAAACTGCAAAAAATAAGCTATATAATAAACCAAATAACATCCCCCAAAATACACTAATTTTAACCCAGAGCTCTATGTTATATACGCTTTTTTGACCTTTTGCTTGCCCTACTTTTGCCTCACTGGCATATGCAATACCATCTAGAGCGAAACTGACTAACATTAAAAAATTAAGCAGCACGGCATTAGCCGCAAGCGTCGTTTCGCCAATTCTGGCGCCGTAAAAAGTCATAAAGCTAAAACACAATTGCAGTACTAAAGAGCGAATAAAAATATCACGGTTTAAACTAAGTAAACCCGCCATTTTTTTAAAGCTAAACCAATTCGGTACGCTTAATTCTATTGCTTGTTTTTTAGCTAACTTAACAACCAAAAAAAGTGCAAAGACGAGTGCTGTGTAATCAGCAATAAGTGATGCCCATGCAGCACCAGCAACCGCCCAATCTAGGTAAACTACAAAGTAAATATCGAGCACTATATTTACAATATTTGTTACTAATAATAAATAAAAGGGTCCTCGGCCGTAATGCACTCCTAGCATCCAGCCTAACAGCACTAAATTACATAAAGCCGCAGGCGCACTAAAAATACGGATACTGAAATACTGGTACGCTTGAATGAGTACATCGCTATTAGCTGCAGACAAAAATGCAATAGCGTGTTTTATTAATGGGGATAGAGCAATAAGTAATACAGCAACAATAATTGCAAGTAATAAGCTTCGCTTAAGTAAGGCGGCTAATTGAGTTAAATCATTTTGCCCGTAGGCCTGAGCAACCATGCCGGTTGTACTCATTCTTAAAAACCCTGCTAACCAAAATAAAATAGAAATAACAGCAGAGCCTAGTGCAATACCGGCTAAATAGTGAGCGCTACCTAAGTGACCAATAACAGCAGTATCAACAATTCCTAACAGTGGTACTGTGATGTTTGATAGTATCATCGGACCGGCTAACAACAACAAGCTTTTATGGTGTGCTTTATTATGTATAAGAAATTGTTTCATTTAGTATTATTTACTCTCATTAGTTTATCTCTACGCGCTCAAGCAGCCGTTATTTTACAATACCATCATGTTAGTGAAACCCTTCCAGCCGTCACTAGCGTTAGCGCTGATACTTTTACAAAGCATTTAAATTATTTAAAAGACAATAACTTTAACGTTATTCCTCTAAACAAATTACTCAGTGCTTTACAACAAGGGCAAACCTTACCTGAGAAAACCATCGCGATCACTTTTGATGATGGCTACAACAATAATTATGATGAAGCAGCACCTATTTTAGAACAATTTGGCTACCCGTATACTATTTTTGTAAACCCCAAATTAATAGATGAAGGTCAAAGCTATGTGATGGGCTGGGATAAACTTAAAGAATTAAGTAAAAAAGGGGCGCTTATAAGTAACCACAGTGCTCAACACAATTATTTGCATATTAAGCTTGAAAATGAAACCACCGCGCAATGGAAAGTACGTATTAAGCAAGATATTTTACACTCACAACAGCGTATAAAAGAAGAAATTGACCAAGACTACAAATACTTAGCTTACCCATATGGGGAATTTAGTAATCAACTGCAAACCCTTATAACTGAGCTTGGCTTTATTGGAATTGGACAGCATTCTGGAGCGGTAAGTAAAGACTCAAATTTCAGTCGTTTACCACGTTTTCCTGCCTCTGGTTTTTATAGCAATTTAGAGACGTTAACAACTAAAATTAATTCTCGAGCGTTCAGCATTACTAATTTAACTTACCAAGATAGTGTGACGCAAAACAATCCACCCAAGTTAACTATTGAGTTTAAAATGGGTAGTTTTCACAAAACACAATTTGCCTGCTATGTATCAAGCATTGGCCAAGCAAACTTAAACTGGATAAATAAAAATACGGTTGAAGTGACGTCACCCCAAGCACTTAAAAAGGGCCGCTCTCGCTTTAACTGCACTGCGCCTTCCATTGAAAACCCTAGCAGCTATTACTGGTTTTCTCAGCCTTGGGTTATTCAATAACAAAGCAGCTATTTTCGGCGCTAACTGCGTTGAGTTTATTTGCAATAGTGTTCTAAATAAAAAATTTTAACGACATTATGGGGTGATTTAATTCATTAAGTTGCTCAAACACTTATGCCGAACGGTATTATTACAAAGTTACACGCCCTAAGCTCTCGTAAAACATCGTACTTTGCATTTTGATGGTATTTGGCGCAAATTATAACTTAGGCTTTTTAGCCTAAGTTAATTTTTAATAATCTGCTTTAAAAGACTCTGAGCCACTTTATCAAGAGCAACTACTTCATTAACTGCATCTAATTCTACAGCTGCTTTTGGCATCCCCCACACAACAGATGAATACTCATCCTGAGCTATGGTGTAAGCGCCATTTTGTTTTAATGCAAGCAATCCTTTTGCGCCATCACTCCCCATACCGGTAAGAATTGCGGCAACTATATTTTTAGCTCCTATTTCGATTAATGAATTAAATAATACATCTACAGCAGGCTTGTGCCTGTTAACAGGGTCGTTATCATCAAGCTGGCAATACAAGCCTATGCCTTGCTTTTTAATACTTAAATGAAAGCCTCCAGGTGCTATATACGCCCAACCAGCATTCAGCTTGTCGCCATGTTCAGCCTCTTTTACATTTATTATGCATGTACGATTCATTCGCTCAGCAAACGAAGTACTAAACACCGGCGGAATATGCTGTGTAATAACAATCGGAGGGCAATTTTTGGGCATTTTAGTCAGCACTTCTTTTATCGCTTCTGTACCGCCGGTTGAAGCACCTATCGCTATTATTTTATTTAGTGAAAATTGAGCATTAACATGAATAGGCTCATTTATAATGACTCCTTTTTTAGCGCTTCTTACTCTTGCACCGGCTGCTACTCGCACCTTTTGCTGAACCAATGATGCGTATTGGCTCATTTGCTCTTTTATATTGTTGGTAGGTTTAGCTATAAAATCAATAGCCCCTAATTCTAATGCTTCTAATGTAATGGGAGAGCCTTTTTGGGTTAGCGTAGAGATCATCACTACAGGCATAGGCCTTAATCGCATTAGGTTTTTTAAAAAACTAATACCATCCATTTTTGGCATTTCTACGTCAAGCGTTAGCACATCGGGGTTGAGTTTTTTTATCATTTCGCGTGCTTCGTAAGGGTCCTCAGCACTACCAACTACCGTGATATCTTTAGCCTGCTGTAATATCTCTGTGAGTAAACGCCTAATTAGAGGAGAATCATCTATTATCAATACTTTAATCATGCATACTCCTAAAACAGCTCTATATCTGTTGTTACTTCTTGCTTTTTAAGGTTTTGCAAATAACGTACTTCGCGTTTTTCAATCGTGTTGTTATGTAAATTTCTTAATTTTTTCATATAAACTTTACCGGTATGCGGATGAAAAAATATTTTTCGAGGCCATGGCCCACCCATATCATGAGCAACTAAATTTAACGCCTCCTCTTCAATATAAGCCATTGCAAAACTAATATTTCCCAGTCCAATATCGGTCATCGCACTAATAATTTTACCGCCCCCAAACAATTTTATTTTTAAGTTATGGCGAGACGCTCCATTTTTTAATACCTCATTTATAAGGTACTCCATGGCCCAGTTACCGTATCGGCAACTCAAACTATGCGCGTTTTTCAGATCTGTGTCTTTCTGAATAGGAAGCATAAAATGGTTCATCCCTCCAATTCCCAAGCTCTCATCATAAACACAGGCAGCAATGCACGACCCCAGCACGGTAGAAATAAGCTCGTTATTTTTAGAAACATAAAATTCACCTGGAAGCACCTTAGCAACAACACTGTCTCTGCCTGAATCCCAATATCGCTTTATGTGCTCAAAGCTAGGTAATACGGGCCTAAGTTCAGCGTGCATCAGCGCTCTTTTGGTACATAGTTTTTCCTAAATTTTTAAATTGCGAATGCTCTTTACCCATACTCTCTGAGTGACCCAAAAACAAATGACCTTGCGAATTTAGTATGTTGGCGTAGCGCTGAAAAAGCTGATCTTTTGTTTCTTTATCAAAATAAATAACAACATTTCGACATAAAATAAGATCGAACGACCCTTTCATAGGCCAGTCTTGCAACAAATTTAAGCGCTTAAATGAGATAGATTCTTGTAGTTTATCTTTAACTTTATAGCTTTCACCGTCTTTACTCGTTAAAAACCAACGCTTAAGTTGCGCCGGTTCTAATCCATTCACATTAGCAGCTGTATAAATACCCTTTTGTGCTTTCTCCAGTACGTTAGAATCCAAATCTGTGGCTAATATTTTTACGTCCCAAGTACTTGGAAATGCGTTATATATTGTCATCGCCAAGCTGTAAGGCTCTTCACCTGTTGAACAACCAGCAGACCAAATTCTTACTCGCTTACTTTGCTTATTTGCTTTTAGAAGATCAGGTATAAGCTGGGTTCTAATAAATTCAAAGTGATGTATCTCACGAAAAAAAGACGTTAAGTTAGTTGTTATTGCATTAATAAATGCATCAAACTCCTGATCTTTATTACTCTTTAAGTATTCTAAATAAGCTTCAAAATTATTTAGCTTTCGCTCTCTAATACGCCTTGCTAAACGTGAGTAAACCATTTCACGTTTATGATCACCTAAAACAATACCGCATGCGTCATAAACTAAACTAGCAATCTCTTTAAAGTCGCGATCCGTACATAAAAACTCTTTCATTATTCGCTCTCAGTAAAGCTGTTAAAACTCTTCCCACTCATCAGCTGAATCAACAAAGTTATCGCCTCTGGGTGTACTTCGAATAAAGCTACTTTGTGGTTTATGGGATAATTCAGGTGTTCGCACAGTCGGCGAAATGATTGCCATATCTTGCTGACCTAATGAGAAAAAATTAAGTAAGCGGCGCATCTCATTAGCTTGTTCAGCCATCGACTCACCAGCTGCAGAAGCTTGCTCTACTAGAGCTGCATTTTGTTGCGTCATTTCATCCATTTGAGAAATAGCTTTATTAACCTGTTCAATACCGGCACTTTGCTCTTCGGATGCTTCTGTAATGTCAGAAATCATTTGCGTGACTCGTTGTACCGATACAACAATTTCTTTTAGCGTCGCGCCTGACTCATTCACTAATTGAGAACCATCGGCCACTTTACCTACACTATCTCTTATTAACTCTTTAATCTCTTTCGCTGCACCTGCAGAGCGTTGCGCTAAGTTTCGTACCTCACCAGCAACCACTGCAAAACCACGCCCTTGCTCACCCGCTCTTGCCGCTTCAACTGCAGCATTAAGCGCTAATAAGTTAGTTTGAAATGCTATTTCATCAATTACACCAATAATATCTGCAATCTTTTTGCTCGACTCATTAATAGCCGACATACTTATTACTGCTTTATTAACAACTTCACCGCCTTGAATCGCCTTTTCACATGTTTCTTCAGCTAGATCGTTTGCAACTTTGGCGTTATCTGCATTTTGACGAACTGTACTGGTCATTTCCTCCATGCTTGATGCTGTTTCCTCTAACGAGGAAGCTTGCTCTTCTGTCCGCTGACTTAAATCTGTATTACCCTGTGATATTTCCTCTGCGCCACTGGCTACCAACGTTGCTGATGAATTTATACGATTAATTACTTCAGTTAACTTATCTGCCGTTGCATTAGCATCACGTTTTAATTTATCAAATGAGCCTTTATAATCTTTTTCTATTCGTTTTGATAAGTCACCACTCGCCATTGCACTGAGCATATTGCCAGTGTCTGCAACTGTATCGTCGACTATTTTTACTAAGCTATTTAACCCTTGTGCCAAGCGCAGGAAAAACCCTTGTTTCCCCTCCTCCATAACTCTTGCATCTAATTCCCCACTCCCAGCAGCACCAATAAGCTGGGCAATTTCTTTTTCAATTGCAACCTGTGCGGTTCTATCTTCCCACTCAACCACTGTGCCTATTTTTTCTTGCTCTGATGTTATTATAGGGTTAGCGACTAAACCAAATGTGCGTCCGCCCACTTTAATTTCGGTGCTATAAGTATTTGTTAATTTGGCAAGGAGATTTTGCTGATGCGCTGGATTTTTGTGAAATATGTCAATGTTCTGATTTATTAGATTTGTACTGTCGAAATTAGGTAAATCTTTTTGTAAATCTTTTTCAGCAATACTCATCATGTTTCTAACAGCAGCATTCATATAAACAATGACGTTTGATACATCTGCAATCATTGTATTCGTTGCTACTGTATCTAATGCTTGACGTACACGTAGATTTTCTTGTGCTGCTCTACGTTCTTCTTCCGCCTTTGCAACGTCGTTTGTAATATCTTCCCACTCGACTATAGTGCCTAGCCTTTTTCCTTCGTGGCTTATCCAAGGCGATGCAATCAAGGTAAAAACAAGCCCCGCTAAGCGTAATTCAGCTTTGTGCGGTTTCTCTAAGTTTTTTAATAACTCGCGTTGGTGCGATGCTTTTTTATGAAAGTCATCAACACAAGTTCCGACTAAGTTTTCAACAGAGAAACTCGGTAATACTGTTTGCAGTTCCTTTTCTCGGACCTTAAGCATTTCTTGAACTCGATCGTTCACAAATACAATATTAAGATCTTTATCAGCAATCATTACGCTTGCTTGGCATACTTTGAGAGCACTTGCTAAATCTGCGGCCTTTCGAGATGACTTTTCTAATTCTTTTTGTGCACTAATATCAGATGCATATTTAATAACTTTATATGGCTTACCATTCATATCATAAATTGGGTTATAAGAAGCTTGTATCCATACCTCTTTACCATGTTTACCAATTCTTAAGTATTCACCAGAATCAAATTCTCCACGGCCTAGTTTTGCCCAAAATTCTTTATATTCATCACTATCTGCATATTCAGGTTCAACAAATAATCTATGGTGTTGTCCTTCAATCTCACTGAGCTTATAGCCAAGCGCATTTAAAAAGTTTTCATTAGCGTTAATAATAGTGCCATCTAAGTTGAACTCAATGACCGCTTGAGATTTGCTGATCGCATTAATCTGTCCCGAAGCATTTGCCGATATAAGCTTTTGCTCGGTGATATCTGTAGCAAATTTAATGACTTTAAGTACTTGACCTTCCGAATCAAGAATTGGATTGTAAGTAGCCTGAATCCAAACTTCTTTACCGCTTTTAGCAAAACGCTTAAACTCATCTGAAATAAACTCACCATTGCGTAAGCGTTGCCAAAAGCTTTTATAGCTATCACTTTGTGCATCATCATTCAAAAATAAAGAGTGGTGTCGTCCTTGAACCTCTTCTAACCGATACCCCATTACGTTTAGAAAGTTAGTATTAGCAGTAATTATTGCACCACTAGGTTCAAACTCAATCACAGCTAATGACTTATTTAATGCATCTACAATTAAATCATTACTCGATTTTGACTGCTTTGGATTACTAAACCATCCCATGCCCATCACCACCTTTAAGTTTATTTTGAGTACTTTATTTAGCTATTCTCTTGCTAAATGTTCATTGTTTTTTGCAGGTCAATTAATGCCACCATTTTTTCACCAACATTGACTAAACCAGCTACATACTCACAATTATTTGAGTCAGATATATTTGGTACTGCTTTAGCATCTTGCTCTGCAATGCTGTAAACATCTGAAACAGCATCTACTGTTATGCCTATAATTTTGCTACCTTGTTCAAATTTTATTTTGACAACAATAACAACGGTTAGAGGGCCATAATCAGTACTTGGTAATCCAAAGCGTAATCGTAAATCAATTATTGGAACTATCGTTCCACGTAAATTAATAACGCCTTTTACGAACTCAGGTGCATTAGGTAGCACTGTAATTTCTTCCCAGCTCCGAATTTCTTGCACTGTTAAAATATCCACACCGTACTCTTCATCGGCCATCATAAAAGTTAAAAACTGCTTTATACCTTGTTGCTGCTGAAGGTTTAATTGGTTACTTAGCTGGTTTTGATCGGAAATCATAACGCCTCCAGGGCGACGCTTGGTTCAAGGCTTAGCTCTTGGCTACCTGGTTTTTTCAAACCTGAAAGTTTTATCAAACCACTAATATCAACAATTAGTGACACGCGCCCATCGCCTAAAATTGTTGCCCCTGATACACCATCAACCTTGTGGTAATTAGCCTCTAAACTTTTAATAACCACCTGCTGTTGAGACAGTAAATCATCAACAAGTAACCCTACCTTTTGGTTGTCGGTTTCAACAACCACAAGTAGAGTTTTATCTAATGATTCAATCGCATTGTTATGATTAAAAATATCGTAGAGTCTTAAAATCGGAATATATTCATCTCGAAGTCTAAGTACATCGAGGTTTTTACCTACTCGGCTCACCTTTGCTATATCTATTTGTAGTGACTCCACAATCGAAATAAGTGGAATAATATAAGTATGCTGACTCACTTTAACGAGTTGACCATCTAAAATAGCTAATGTAAGGGGTAACCTAATCGTAAATGTAGAGCCAACCCCTGGAGCAGATGTTACTTCTACTGAGCCGTTTAATGATTGAATATTTCGCTTTACAACATCCATGCCGACACCACGACCCGATAAATCACTTACTTTGTCCATAGTCGAAAAGCCTGGCATAAAAATAAGCTCATTAATTTCATCATCACTAAGACTGTTATCTGCTGAAATTAACCCGTTACTTATTGCTTTTGATCTAATTTTTTGTGTGTTGAGTCCTTGCCCATCATCCATTATCTCAATCACAATATTACCGCCTTGATGAAATGCATTTAAAGTAACCGTGCCTACAGGATCTTTTCCAGCAAGCACTCTTTGCTCAACCGTCTCTAAACCATGATCGAGCGAGTTTCTAACCAAATGCACCATAGGATCTGATATTTTTTCCATCACGGTTTTATCAAGCTCAGTTTGCTCTCCAATCAACTTCAGCTCTACCTGTTTATTTAGCTTTTGCGCTATATCACGGACCAAACGCGGAAAACGACTAAATACAAAGTTAATGGGGAGCATGCGTATGCGCATTACATTTTCTTGTAAATCACGTGTGTTATGCGCTAGTTGCGCTAAACCTTCTTGCAAAGACGTGATAGTCGCGGGCGTAATTTCTTGCTCGCTCAGTTGATTGAGCATGGCTTGTGTAATCACGAGTTCGCCAACCATGTTTATCAATGAATCAACCTTATCAATACCGACACGAATAGAAGTAGATTCAGGGGTTGTTGCTGTTTTTTTATTTGTACTTGCTGCTGGAGATATTGGATTGCTAGGCGATTTAACGCTTGTTGGTACTACGACTACTGGTTTTGATGTTTCAGTTTCAATAGCTTGGGGTATATTATCACTCGAATTTTTACTTATTGATATTTGATCATCGTCAGTAAATACGCCACCACATAGTTCAATAGTGATGTCGGAGTCATCTTCAACCCATTCAAAAACTTCTTTTATCGCGCTTTCATCACGGCTTGTATTTAAGAAAAAGCGCCAGTGTAAAAAACATTCATCACTGCTTAAATCTGTAATATCAGGAACTTCGTCATAAAATACGGTCGTTTCTAAGTCGCCAAGCTCTTGAAGCTCACCAATCATATATAGAGGCTCATTGCCTGTTTTAAATAAATGATGATGAGGCTTAAAATCAATTTGGTAGGTATTGCTGTCTGGTTTTTGATTTTCGCTTTGAGATATGCTTTCTTGGCTATCGCTTTTCACTCCTAGTACGCTTTCAAATTGCATGCGTAAGGAATCTGCCTCAGTTAGATCAGGGTCTTGCTCTGCTTGAAGTGCAGCAAGCAATCCACGTAAACAATCAACTGCTTTGAGTAACAAATTAACATGTTCAGTGCCAAGCTCTCGCTCTCCTTGGCGAATTTGATCTAATAGTGTTTCAAGTACATGAGTGAAATCAGCAACAGAGCTAAAGCCAAAGGTCCCGCTTCCTCCTTTAATTGAGTGAGCAGCTCTAAATATAGTGTTTATAGTTTCTAAGTCTTCCTCTCCAGGCACCAAGTTTAAAAGCTCAGCCTCCATGGTATCTAGGCCTTCAAAACTCTCTTCAAAGAAAACTTCAAAAAATTGACTTAAATCTATACTCACGCTGTGCTCCTTTGCTAACGAATAACCTTTTTAATTACCGCGAGCAGCTGCTCAGGATTAAATGGCTTAACAACCCACCCAGTCGCGCCAGCTGCTTTACCTTCTACTTTTTTTTCTAATCCAGACTCTGTAGTTAGCATTAGTAGCGGCGTAAATTTATAATTAGGCAATGTACGCAGCTCTCGGATTAATGTAATCCCATCCATTATTGGCATATTCACATCAGAAATGACGGCATCAAAATCTTGCTGCTTAGCTATAGCAAGTGCCTCACTACCATCTTTTGCTTCAGTTACATCAAACCCTGCGGTTTTTAAAGTAAAACTCACCATCTGACGCATTGATGCAGAATCATCCACCGCTAAAATTTTTTTCATATACACCCCTAACCTTTACTGTCAATTATTAAGTACTGGCTTAATCCCAGCTGATTAATTGTATGTGTTAAAGCCTCACTACTGCCTACCCATATTATTTTATGCTGTATGGTGAGTAGGTGTTTTTGTAAAGCGCATAAAAGTTGAATTGAAGCCGTATCAGCAGAAATCACATCGCTAATATCAAGGCAAATGTCGTCGTTGCTATGAAGCTCTTGTAGTAAATCTTGATGCAGTATTTCAACTTGTGTGATGGCAAGTTCGCTAGGAAGCTTTAACATTTAATGAGCACATTCCCTGTTAATTCAGATCATAATAAAAGCTTAGACCTAGTTAATGAAATTGCCATAAAATGCATGATTAATTTTGAATTGAAGTGAAAAAACGTAAAAAGGAGCATAAAGCCCCTTTAAAATTGGTAAAAAGTAAAAAACTAGTTTCTATAGTAGTTCGCTATTTTTGTAAATTCTTCGGTAAGCTGAGTCGCGTTAATGAGCGGTACACTACCTTGCTTAAATTCAGGTTTGAATATAGCTCTTAGTGCACCACTTTGGTCAACCATCGCGACTGAGGCACTATGATCTACTGCATATTCTGACTCGCTACTATCGCTAATCGCATAAATTAAACCAAGCTCTCTGACTACCGGAAAAAGATGTTTATGCTCACCAGATACGGCTAAAAAATCAGGGTTAAAATAATCTATATATTGCTTTCTCTTTGCAGATGTATCTCGATTAGGATCAACCGATAGAAACCAAATTTGCAATGGATAATCCGCTTTTAGATTTTTATACACCACATTTAGCTTAGCCAGTGTTAAAGGGCAAATATCTGGGCAACTTGTATAACCTAAAAACACTAAATTCCATTGACCTACAAACTGCTGTTTAGTGACCAATTCGCCATGCTGATCATTTAGCGTAAAATCAGATAATGGTTTTGCCTTTTTGTAAACCAACGCATTAACATCTGGAGGGCTATTCTCATTAGAACATGCTGATAAAAACAAAGCTAAAACAACAATTAATCCAAGCCATAACTGCTTCATAAAGGGAGCCATTTATCTATAAATAAGACCACAAAGAGTACCATTAAATGAACAATCGAAAAACGAAATAAATCCATTGCAATCTCATCATTTCCGGCAATTTTTAACTTAACTGCTTTATAAATAAATACTGCATTTAATACACACGCGCCTATCAAATATATTAATCCCGACATACCAATTAAATAAGGTAGTACACAAACAACAGCGAGTAAAACAGAGTAAGCAACTACACACGTTTTACAAAAATCAATTCCGTGTGTTACCGGTAACATAGGGATTTTAGCGCGTTCATAATCGCTTTTTCGCGCTATGGCCAGTGCCCAAAAGTGTGGTGGGGTCCACGTAAATATAATCATCACCAATAGCCAAGGTGCGGCTGCCATTTGGTTTGTTTCTGATACCCAACCTAACAATGGTGGCATTGCACCAGCTAACCCTCCAATAACAATATTCTGTGGTGTTGCACGCTTTAAAAATGACGTATAAACAAAAGCATACCCTACCAAGGCAAACAGCGTTAAGACAGCTGTTAGAGTATTGGCCCAAATCATCAACATAATAAATCCTGCCACCCCAATAACAGCCGCAAAACTAAGAGCGTGCATTTTACTTAAACGCCCCTTAGCCACTGGGCGGTGACGGGTTCGTGCCATTTTAGAATCTATCTCGCTGTCAACTACATGATTAATAACAGCAGCTGCTGCAGAAAGTAGCCCTATGCCTAACAAACTAATAAATTGTACCGCTATACCACGCCCAACATCGGGAGCCAGTGCTAACCCAACCCAAGCAGTTAATACAAGCATTGCTACCACTTTAAATTTACTAATTGCCAAATAATCTTGTAGCAAATTATAACTGCGTAAAGCCAGCGGCTGAGTATTAGCGGGTAGTATTGCTTTTTTATCAATTGTAAGTGCCATAACATTTCCCCTTTATGTGCGTGATTTTAAGTAATAACACAGCCTAACCATACTCAATAACAGTATGGCAGCCATTAAGTTATGCGCTAGCGCAACACCTAACGGAAAGTGCCAATGTACTAGAATAAGTCCTAAGCTAACTTGGCAAAACAGAAAAAATAATACACTTACAACACAATTTTTAATCTTTTGAGAGTAAGCCTCGCTGTATATTTTCCACATAACGAGTGCCAAAACGACACAAGTAACTAATGCCCAAATACGGTGCAATAAATGAATAGACATTCGCGCTTGCTGCGATAGCACGCCAAACTCATAACTACTGTGCTCTAACGGTAATTGAAACACGCTACTTAATGAAAACGGCTGTGCATAATTACAAAATGGCAAACCACTACAATGGGGAGCGGCATAATTTGCAGCAAGCCAGCCACCTAACGCTATTTGTATAACAAGCACACCAAGCGCAATTAGACTTAATCCAAAGTAGTGCTTAGCTGCCTCATCACCGCCCATAATCAGCTTTGCTGTTAACCTTAAATACAACAAAGTAATAAGCGATAAAATACTAAAACCTCCAAGTAAATGGCCCATTACTATTAACGGTTGTAAATTCATAGTCACAGTCCACATACCTAGTGCAGCTTGAAATACAACCAATAATAACAATAACAATGGTAACTTCACTGGCGTTGTTGGGTATTGACGCTTTAAAAAAGCGAGTATAAATAAAGCTAAAATGAGTAACCCAAGCGTGCCGGCAAAATAACGATGAATCATTTCTTTCCACGCTTTAGCTGTTTCGAACATCATGTCTGGATAGCTCTGTGTAGCAAGCGCAATATCGGCCTCATGCTTAGGAACTGTTAAAAAACCATAACAGCCAGGCCAGTCAGGGCAACCCAACCCCGCATCGCTTAAGCGAGTGTAAGCACCTAGCGCCACAACAATCAAAGCCAGCAGTCCAGTTACTAACACTAAGTTTTTATAATTTTTATACATCGAATACTCCAACTTAAACCAAATGGAACTAGCTAGCTTGAACGTGAATAATTAAGTAGTTTTTTTAAATCTTTTAATAGTCCCTTTTGCACCAAACGATTTTCTTGTGGTTGCGCCTTAAAAGGATATTCCAGCACGACTAACCCCATATGATCGATTAAATACAAACTTGCAGGTTGTAAGCTTTGTTGATCAGCAATAATTTTCCAAGGTGAGTTTTTATCACCAGGGCGCCCCATTATTGCCATATCAACCTTGCCTTGATTTTTACCAAGCGCTACATATAAGTTATTTAGCGCTTCAAGTTGCTCGCTACAAGGTGTATTACATTGACTTGAATAGTTAAGTGCAATAGTCCACTGCTTTGGATTGCTTTGCGACCAGTTTTCAAATTTAATGTTTTCACTTAAAAACTCACCGTGATTAGTAATTGCAGTTGGCAACCAATCAAATTTCAGTGCGCCATATGCCAAAATTAGCGGTATAGCACAACAACCTACAAACAATAAAAGAGGGTTACTTTTCATTATGTGTCCTTTTCTTACTTGCAAAAATAGCGACAACAACACATGCAACAGCAATTAGAAACCACTGCACGGCGTAAGCATTATGTTTTTGAGGACTCATCACTACAGCCTCGTAATGAGGTATAGCAATTTCATCACCACTACCTTGTCGATAAACCATAAAATTAATTAATAATTGCTGGCTTTGAGCACTTAGCATATTCAAATCAATAGATTGGATTCGTGTAGGTAAGTCATTATTTGTAGCTTTATTTTCAAGTGTAAAACCACTGAGGTTATTTTCTTTTATTTGTGCTTTTAGAATAAAATCGCCATTGGGGAGAGTAACTTGTGGCAAAACATCTCTCGATATGGGCGCTTTTATCCACCCCAAATTAACTAAAATCACTTTAGGATCATTATCGGGCTTTAACAAAGCGAGTAAATCGTATCCTACTTGCCCGTTGTAAACTTGGTTATCTAAAAGCCAATAGTGGTTTTGTACAAACTGCCCTTTTAGCTCCACTAATACGCCAGTTTTGTTCCAACTATCAGGCAAGTTAAGTAATTGAGGCCAGTTCATAACGCCACGAGTTTGCAACTCAGCAATGGCAATTAGCTGCTGTTGCTTTTGCTCGCCGCGCTGTAATTGCCAAAAACCTAAGCGCACGCAGACCAACACAACAACCACGACCATACAAAGTGTGATTATTGAACTAAGCTTTTGTTTGTGCCATAAAACTAACTGCATAAAGGGTCAACTCAGTGATTATTAAAATTATTATCGTACTGTTGTTAATATTTATACTTTTTAACTTATTTAGAGCATTATTTATTATGGTCTCTGGGAAAACAGGTGGACGACCCATGTCCCATTTTTTAGGTCGTCGCGTAGTGTTTTCTGTGGTCGTTTTAGTTGTTGTGATTGCAGCACTTAAGCTTGGGTTTATTAAAGCGAATGACTCGCCTATGGCCACTACAGCACATACACAAATACAAATAAGCACAACCACACCACATCTACAAAGTGCCAATACCAAGCAGCAGCCTGAAAAGCAAAGTGCTTATCTTTAGTAAAATGTCCTTTTAGAATGCGTAAAAGTATAACCAATAAAAGTACGGTGCCGAGCGTTACATGCATGCCATGAAAACCCGTCAATAAAAAGAACGTATTACCGTAAACACCGGCATCTAAGGTTAAATTAAGATCATTATATGCATGTATATACTCCTCAACTTGCAGTCCTAAAAAGCAAACCCCCAATAAAACAGTAGCCCCTAAAAATACTTTAAGTGGGGTGCGTTTATTGTTTTCCATCGCAACATGGGCAAAATGCAAAGTAACCGACGAGGTAAGTAGTATTAAGGTATTTATAAGTGGCAAACCTTGCCAACCCATAGCCTGAGTGGTTTCTCCAGCAGGTGTTGAAAGTAAGGGCCAAACAGCTTCAAAGGTAGGCCAAAGCACTTCGTTAGTCATTGCATTATTACCAGCCCCCCCAAGCCATGGAACCGACAGAACCCGCGCATAAAACAGCGCACCAAAAAAAGCCATAAAAAACATAACTTCAGAAAAAATAAACCAGCTCATACCTTGCCTAAAAGAGCGATCCATTTGCGCTGAATACAAACCTTGGTCCGACTCACTAATTACATTTTTAAACCAACTAAACAACATATATAAAAGCACAGCAATTCCGGCATAAAGTAGATAAATACCACCGCCAGATTCTTTTCCAACATCCATAACCGTTAAGCCTGCGCCCACTGCTATAAAAAACAATGCAATAGCACCCACAATGGGCCATGGGCTTTGATCTGGTACATAATAATGCTCATATTTTTGATTCATTTTATTTACTCCTAGTTTTACACTAGTTTAAAAAGCTAGTTATTACTTGCCACTAGCTGTTCACTAATATCAAATACGGTATACGATAAAGTTAATTCTTCTATGTCACTTGGTAATGCAGTATCAACATAAAAAAGTAATTTGAATTCAAGTTCTTCACCTGCTTTTAACGGTTGTTGATCGAAACAAAAACAAGCAATTTTATGTAAATACTTTGCCGCTTTACCTGGTGAAACAGAAGGTACAGCCTGCATTACCTTATCTAGCTCGCTGTTATTTTTAGCGCTAAAAAACACTTCACGCATTGCACCGGGCTTTACCACAACGCTGTATTCTTTTGATTTAACTTCGAACGGCGCACCGCTTTGAGCATGCGTAGTAAAGCTAACGCCAACTTCACGATTTTGTATTATTTGTGTACTTTGCTTTGCTTGCTCTAGCGAAGGCTTGCCATTGAGCCCTGTTACGTCGCAAAACACGTCGTATAAGGGCACTAAGGCAAATGCAAATGCAAACATACCCACGCAAATTAATATCAAGCGCTTAAGTAGCGGTGCGTGTGTCATTACTTTATTTCCGGAGGTGTAGAAAAAGTATGATACGGGGCTGGTGAGTCAACTTCCCACTCAAGCCCTTCTGCCCCATCCCATACTTTTGCAGGTACTTTATCGCCACCACGAGCACATTTAATTACAACAGCCACAAACAGCAATTGCGATAAGCCAAAGGCAAAACCACCAATACTTATGATTGCGTTAAAATCGGCAAATTGCAGTGCATAATCAGGAATACGACGCGGCATACCAGCAAGTCCTACAAAGTGCATAGGAAAAAACAGTACATTGACGCTCACCAGTGATAACCAAAAATGCCATTTAGCTAAGGTGATATTAAACATATTGCCCGTCCACTTAGGCAGCCAATAATAAGCGCCCGCCATAATCGAGAATATCGCACCGGTTACTAATACATAGTGAAAATGCGCTACAACAAAGTAAGTATCGTGATATTGAAAATCAGCAGGTGTAATGGCTAACATCAACCCAGAAAAGCCACCTAGGGTAAACAATACAATAAAGGCAATACTAAATAGCATGGGTACCTCAAAACTTATTGAACCCTTCCACATAGTGGCAACCCAGTTAAATACTTTGACCCCAGTGGGCACAGATATAAGCATTGTGGCGTACATAAAAAACAATTCACCTGCTACAGGCATCCCCGTGGTAAACATATGATGCGCCCAAACAATAAAGCTCAGCAGCGCAATCGAGGATGTGGCATACACCATAGAGGCATAACCAAAGAGTTTTTTACGCGAGAAAGTAGGCACTATGGTCGATATAATACCGAACGCTGGCAAAATCATGATGTACACTTCTGGGTGACCAAAAAACCAGAAAATATGCTGAAACATCACCGGATCACCGCCACCTGCGGCATCAAAAAAGCTGGTCGCAAAGTACTTATCGGTAAGCACCATAGTTACAGCCCCTGCAAGTACGGGCATTACCGCAATTAATAAAAAGGCAGTAATTAACCATGTCCATACAAATAGGGGAAGCTTCATCCATGTCATGCCTGGAGCACGTAAATTAACTATGGTGACAATGACATTAATAGCCCCCATAATTGAACTTATTCCCATTATATGTACGGCAAATACAAACAACGCCGTATTGTCATTACTGTAAGTTGTAGAGAGCGGAGCATAAAAAGTCCAGCCAAATGCAGGACCACCACCGGGCATAAATAACGATGCTAATAAAATTAAAAACGCAAACGGTAAAATCCAAAAACTCCAGTTATTCATTCTTGGTAGTGCCATATCAGGTGCACCAATCATCAGCGGCACCATCCAATTGGCAAGGCCAGTAAAGGCTGGCATTACTGCACCAAATACCATAATTAAACCGTGTACGGTGGTCATTTGATTAAAAAAGTGGGGATCAACCAACTGTAAACCTGGTTGAAATAATTCAGCCCTAATCACCATGGCCATTGCGCCACCAATTAAAAACATGGTCAGCGAAAATATTAAATATAAACTACCTATATCTTTATGATTGGTTGTATAAAGCCAGCGTTTAAATCCTTTTGCAGGGTGATGTGCATGATGCGCTTCATCGGCGTTAGGTTGTTCTACTATGCTACTCATTAGTTCGCCTCCACTTTGGCATCAAGTGCTGTCTGTATTTGACTCGGCTGAATAACATCACCCGTATCGTTACCCCATGCATTACGCTTATAAGTAATAACTGCTGCTAATTGCTTTATAGATAACTGTTTTGCAAAGGCTTGCATTGCAGTGCCTGGGCGGCCATGAATAATTATATCAATGTGATCTTTAATATCCCCTAATACAATTGGACTCCCTTTAAGTGCAGGAAATACACCTGGTAATCCCATGCCCGTAGGCTGATGGCACGCTGCACAATTAGCCATATATACTTGTTCACCCAAAGTCATTAACTCATCTTTAGGTAACGTTTGATCAAGCAGTGCGGCATCTGCCAGCGCAGCTTTCTGCTTAGCCTGCTTTGCATCTACCAACCAGGTTTTAAAATCGGATTCTGATTTTGCAACTACAACCACAGGCATAAAACCATGATCTTTACCGCACAGCTCAGCGCATTGACCCCGGTAAATCCCTTCTTCGTTTATATTGGTCCATGTTTCGTTTATAAACCCAGGATTTGCGTCTTTTTTGACGGCAAAATCGGGCACCCACCACGAGTGAATAACATCGTCTGAGGTCATTAAAAAACGTACTTTTTGGTTTATAGGCAGTACCAGTGGTTTATCTACCTCAAGTAAATAGTTAGGGTTTTTCTGTGCAAGATTAGCAATTTCGTCTTGAGGAGTAGAAAGCATTGAGTAAAACTCAACGTCTTCACCCATGTATTCGTAATGCCATTTCCATTGCGATCCTGTAATTTTAATAGTGAGATCAGCCTTACTGGCATCTTCCATTGCAATTAGAGTTTTAGTGGCCGGTATAGCCATAGCAATTAAAATAACAAACGGAATAGCAGTCCAAAGTATTTCTACTTTCGTGCTTTCGTGAAATTGAGCAGGCACTGCTCCTTTAGATTTGCGGTGATGAATGAGTGCCCAAAACATAATGGCAAACACGATTACCCCAATCACACAACATATGAAAAATATAGTCATGTGCAGCTGATAAACATTATTACTTATATCAGTTACGCCTTTACGCATATTAAATTGGCTATTTGCCAACACTTGCTGCGGAAAAACAAACAGTATAAGCCACAAGGTAGAGCTCAATTTACCCATGTGACGACTCCTTTGATGCTGTTGCGAGTGCAAAGCGAAGAGGCATACGGCTTAAACGCCAATTCGTTATTTTTATTTTTGTATTAATACCCTCGTCCTTATTAAACAATAGGTATTACACTGCGCTAACCAAGGTTTTATTGTAAATATGTGTATTCTCAAAACTAAAAACAATGAGTTACTGTTAGCCCAGCCCATTAATAATTAGCTAAAGATTAACCAACAAGCAAGTTTTAGTATGAAAATTAAACAAATGATATTAACGGATTAGCAAAAAAACATGTCACTTTTAAAATTTTAAAATGATGCGAACTGAGTTTTGATAGGGGTTACAAATAACATAAGGGGATAAAAGAGGAGTGCAATAAAAATTATTTAGTAAGGAGCCTTGTAACTAAAAATGCGTACTAAAAAGCACGCATTTATAAAATCAGTAATTTAACACTGCATTAAATTAGTGAGTTATTTAATGCGCTAGAATGATCATGTTTTTACTAAAATTGGTATTACATCCAATCAGCGTTACGAATAACCCCAACAGCCAAACCTTCAATATTAAAAGATTCGTTTTCTAAATCGACTTCAATTGCTGAAAAATCATCATTTTCAGCATGCAGCAGTACTTTTCGACCTGCTTTTTCAAAGCGCTTTACAGTTACATCATCATCAACACGTGCAACTACAACTTGCCCATTTTCAGCAACTTGAGTTTTATGCACCGCCAATAAGTCGCCATCCATAATACCTATATCTTTCATGCTCATACCGTTAACACGCAGTAAAAAATCGGCAGCAGGTTTAAACATTAATGGATCAATTTTACAATGACTTTCAACATGCTCTTGCGCCAAAATAGGCTCACCGGCCGCTACTCGGCCAATTAGAGGCAAACCTAATTGCTCAGGTTCTTCTTCTTCAACAAGTTGAATACCTCGGCTTGCGCCTGGCTTCATTTTAATAACACCTTTTTTTGCAAGTGCTTTTAGATGCTCTTCTGCAGCATTGGCACTTTTAAAACCTAGTGTTTGTGCAATCTCTGCACGTGTAGGGGGCATACCAGTGTCTTTAATAAAAACTTTAACTAATTCGAGTATTTGAGCTTGGCGCTTCGTTAATGGTCGCATATAACTGGTTTTCCATACAGTACATTTAACTGTGAGTATATACAGTTAAATAAAAATCGCAAATTTAAATTAAGCTAAACAAACTATGCGATTACCAGCTAATAGCGTTTGTTTTTCATAATTAATAAATCCCCTTTCACACTTACAAAAACAAAATCTGGTTACATAAATTAAACAAGTGTATTTTTATATTTACAATAATAGTCATATTAAACACACCTCAATGTTAATGGGTTGAAAACAGCTTATTAACATGTACACTTTATAAGAACAAAATAAATTCAAAAGGATTATCAAATGAAAAAATACTCACCATTATTTATTGGCCTACTGTTCAGTGGTTATACGCACGCTCAAGTTCCACTTTTTGAAGTTCAATACTCTAACATTTCACAAAGCATGACTGCACAAGCAAGTACTCAATCTCAATTTGGGCAACCACTTTTTGAACTAAGCAGCAACACAGATGCTTTTTTCTTACCTATTAAAGGTAATAATATTGAGTTTATTAAAAGCACAACAAGCTCATCAGCAACAGGTAGTCTAATTTGGGTTGGTAAAAGCTTAGATGGTGACGAAGTTACACTCATCAAATCGGAAAAAGGGATTTCTGGTACGGTAAAAGTAGGCGAACATGTTTACAAATTACAACCAAATAAACACTCTGGTCATAACTTCATTGAACTGGATCCAGCAAAACAACCTGCTGAGCATGCACCCGATTATAAGCAATCTAGCAATAGCAACATAGCTTCAATCAGTGAGCAAATTTTAACGGCACAAAATTACCAAACAGCAATGGCTAGCAATGCACAAAGCGATATTAGCTTATTAGTTTTATATACGCCTGCAGCTGCGCAAAAATCGGGGGATATAAATAGCTTAATTGATCTTGCTGTTGTCGAGACCAACCAAGGTTATCAAAACTCAGGCGTTAACGCTGTTGTTAGCGTAGCTCATGTAAGCCAAATTAATTACACTGAAGCTACAAACTCAGGGACTGATTTAAACCGCTTAGCCGCTAAAAATGATGGCTATATGGATGAAGCCCATACATTACGCGATCAATACGGTGCTGATGTAGTCATATTAGTGAATGATGTAAACGGCTACTGTGGTCAGGCAAAAGCCATTGGTGCAAATGCGAATAGCGCTTTTGCTATGGTCGATTATGACTGTGCAACGGGTTATTACTCTTTTGGTCATGAAATTGGACATTTACAAGGCGCTCGTCATAACCCTGAAAACGATCCATCAACATCTCCATATTCATTTGGACATGGCTATCAGCAACCTCAATCGCAATGGCGTTCAGTAATGGCGTATAATTGCACCAATAATTGTACCCGCATTAATTACTGGTCGAACCCAAACAAATCATACAATGGTGATGTAATGGGAACTTTAGCAGAACATGACAATGCAAGAGTATTAAATTTAACAAATCCAACTATTGCAAACTTTAGATCTTCAACCCCCCCGCCAACAAATGATAATGTACTACAAAATAATCAACCGATTACAGTTAGTGGCGCTAGAAATAGCGAACAGTTGTTTACTTTTGCAGTGCCAAATGGGGCGACGCAAGTTACATTCACAACCTCAGGTGGTAGTGGTGATGTTGATCTACATGTAAAATACAACGCAATTGCATCGAGTAATAACTTTGATTGCCGTCCTTATAAAAACGGAAATAGCGAAAGTTGTAGCGATACTCGTACTGGTAATTACTCTATTATGCTCAAAGGTTTTAATGCCTTTAATAATGTAGAACTAGTCGCTAGTTACCAATAAAAAATATAGCTAATGTAAGCAAGCGTCAAGGTATGGCGACTTGCTTATACCAATTTTATTAAAAACATGATCATTAATTTAATGCAATTGGTATTAAACTTAGTTTAAAGCAAATTCACATTTTACAAATGTCACTCACTTCGCTTAATTATAAATCGCCATTACTCAGCTTTATAATCACCCTTTTTACGAATAACAACATTATCTAAAGTTGTTAATGGCTGTTTCGCACGACAAACATTCAATTTAGCCTTATGATAATCTTAAATTTATGAAAATTTAAACGATATTTTAAGTAGCCTGAACTCTGGTTAAGATATTTACTAATATATTGAATCATAGTGATATTTAAATTTATTTTTCTCTAGCCAGAGATTTTCAGTGAAAACAAGGCAAACTTGCGCGTCAATAGCTGGCCTATTGCAAGTAAGTTCAACGTAGTTAGCGCTGAAAATAGCAGCTTGAGATAGATTTATTATCCAGATCTCAGGTTAAGTAACCTGAACTCTGGTTAAATACCAATTAGAAGGAGCGGTTATGAGTATTTGGTATCAACCTATTACTTTAGAGTTTTGCAAACAACTAGACGAAGGCATTAGTGGCCAAGGCACACTCATGAAAACCATGGGCATTGAAATATCTGAAATTGGTGAAGACTATTTAGTAGCAACCATGCCAGCCATACCTGAGCACCACAATCCAATGGGTATGGTACATGGCGGCGCCAATGTAGTGCTTGCCGAAACGGTAGCAAGTTATGCAGCTAACTTTGTAGTCGACTTCACTAAGTTTTATTGTGTTGGGCAAGAAATTAGCGCCAGTCATTTAAAAGCATCTCGCAACGGTACTTTAACAGCCACAGCAAAAGCATTTCATATAGGTAAGCGTAGCTCGGTTTGGGAGATAAAAATTACCAACAGCCGCAATGAGCTGTGCTGCGTATCAAAAATGACCGCAGCAGTGGTGGACCGAAGATAATTAGTTGGTATTATTTTTCAATTGGATAAATTGTAATTTCCATACCTGCACCAATCGCAGATATACGCAATAATGTATCTGCGTCTAAAGCTTGATTAAAACATTTAGGCGTGCTGCCTGATTCAAAACCAATATCAAACGTTCTACGCGAGCAGCTTAACCACTGCTTTAACGCATTACGCGAACACGATTCAATAAGCTCACATAAGTGATTTATTGCTTTATCTGGAGTACTTACTTCACCTGTCGCTTCAATACGTGCTAAATGACGGTATTCGTCTTTGTCATGATGTAAAATCGTAGCGACCTTTTTTAGATCTGCCACAAGCACACTAATATCTTGCTTTGACTCAAGCTCTAGATCTACATTTAAAAATTGAATTTCCGACATCGTTTCGTATTTATCCTCTAATGATTACATTGCAAACTTTAACGCAGTTTCCCTTTTATACCAAATCAACTATGCAGTATTCGCTATTTTATATAGTGAGTAGCTACTTTAAATGTTTATTAGCAGTTTATTCTTCCTTTTAGTACATACCTTTTGATTTTTTAGCCTCAACTCAACATCTAAAAATATCGAACATGTGCTTACAATAATAATTAAAAATAGCCATTAATTAGGGCATGTTGACCTTTGTGGATTAAATTTGTTCAAATTAGGGGCGATTCAATCGCGGCGCGAGGTTTGTAGCCTAGTGGGCTAAGTAAAAACCGAGCAACAAAGAGTTAATCGTCCCTAGAAAGAACCCAAAGGGCAGCGCATGTTTGGTATTTATGCTGCGTTATCGCCTATTTATGGGGAATAACCACACATCATAGGCTCTGCCTTACTTAAATACCAAGCACACTGCTGCAAAATCAATCACGACAGGTCAATACGCCCTAAGAAGAACTCTATTTTTTAACGGTTACTATAGCTATATTTTAGATTGTTTTATAAACATAAACTGCGACATTATGTCGCAGTTATTTACCGTTGCAGTATATTAAACTAGCCAACAACAATAATAAGATAGAAGCACATGAAAAAAACATTTAAGCCCGCTCGAAAACTACATAAATGGCTCGGTTATTTACTCGCATTACAAATTTTAGCTTGGCTATTAGGCGGCTTAGTCATGAGTGCCATCCCTCTTGAAAAAGTTCATGGTAAACATCTAGCAACACGCACTCTAAATAATCCATTTACGCAAACTGATTATGTTGCATCACTTGACAACATTACATCTCAGGTAAAAAATCCAACACAAATTATCTTTGAAAATTTTTTAACAACCCCTCTTATTACCGTCATCAGCAAAAGTGAACCACACAGCTTTAACGGCATAACAGGTCGCCCTTTTGAAGCGCCAACTAAAATACAAATTACCGAAAATGCCAAGGCTCACCTACTCATTAATGCCGAACCAATGAGCACAATCTTTTTAAAACAAGGCTCAAGAGAAGTAGGCTATAAAAAAGATATCTGGCAAGTACAATTTAACGATACCTTTAACACAACACTGTATTTATCAGCCAATAACGGTAAAGTTGTTACCATTCGCAGCACAATATGGCGAATATTTGACTTTTTTTGGATGTTACACATTATGGATTACGATCAGCGAGAAGACTTTAATAACCCACTGCTGATTAGCTTTTCGGCAACCAGCGTACTTTTTTGCCTAAGTGGGGTTATGTTATTGATACAAAGCTTCAGGGTTAAACGATTAACACGTATTAGAAACTAAAATAACACCTTAATTTTTATAGTCTTTAAGTTTTACCTTCAAAGCTTTAGACTATCAGCTCCTGTAGTTCACGTATGTGATGGATATGACCCGATTTATTCTGGCCTTATTGGCTTGTTTTCTGTGCGCTTCGGTATCAGGCGAACAATTTACTCGCTTTTCAACGGCTAAAAAACATTTAATTAAAACCCTACCTAAAGACGCTAAAAGTATTTATTGCGGTTGTGATATTAAAAAGCAAGGCAAAAAACTTGTTCCCGATCCCACTAATTGTGGCTATGTTCCTCGAAATACACTTACCCGCTCAGGTAAAGTAAACGTGCGAGCGTTACGTATTGAATGGGAGCATATTGTGCCAGCGTGGGAGTTTGGCCATCAGCTACAATGCTGGCAAGATGGCGGGCGTAAAAACTGCCGAAAAGTAAGTGCTAAGTTTAGACAAATGGAAGCCGATATAAACAACTTAGCACCCGCTATTGGCGAGATTAATGCAGATCGCTCTAATTATCGTTTTGGTATGCTTAATGAAAAAGCAACGCAATATGGCCGTTGCGAAGTAAAAGTAAACTTTAAACAGCGTGTGATCGAGCCACCTGTTGATGCACGTAAACGCATAGCCGATACCTACGCCTATATGCAAAAAACATACGGTTTAAAAATATCAGATAAGCAAAAAAAGCTATTTAATGCTTGGCAACAACAGGCTTTTGCGGCGCAAGGCGATACTAAAAAATTATAGTTAACCTGAACTCTGGTTAGTTAGTTTAATTGCGCACTACTCAAAAAGTTTTATAGTGCGCAATTAAGTTAGTGAGTTAAATAATTATCTAATACCAATCTGCTTATACATGCGGTCTATTTAACGTTAAGAAAATTACGCTAGAACTAGGCAAAAATTTTTGTATCTAGTTGTTCTAAATAAAAAATTTTTAACGACGTTATAGTGCAATTCAATTCGTTAAATTGATTAAAGGTTTATGCAGTTTGGTATAAAATATGCCCACTTTTAAACGGTATTATAAGTCTTGATGCGGACCAAATACTTCATAATGGATATGCTCGTTTTTAACACCTAACTCAAGCAATTGATTTTTTATAAATGCCATGAACCCCGCAGGGCCACACAAGTAAAAGTCGCCATTCGTTAATGGTAATTGTGTTTGTACTGCGTTTAAATTCATCAGCCCTATAAAGTCAGCGCCCTCAACGGCTTGATTAAACCACGTCATTGTTTGTAGACGGTTATATACTGCATTTAGTCCATTCAAATATTTTGCAAACGAATGCTGCTGAGTATTTTCACATGCATGTAAATACATAATATCTTGATTAGAGTTATCACTTAATAACGTTTCAAGCATGGCAAGCATAGGCGTTTGCCCAACACCTGCTGAAATAAGTACCGCAGGGTTTGTATTGTTACGCAAAAAGAAGTCACCCGCGGGTGGATATAACTCAACAATAGCGCCCAGCTCTAGTGCGTGTAAATGATTAGACACCATGCCAAGCTTTGGTTGTAGCTCTTTTTTAACACTAATACGATAGTTTTTAGCATTGCTTTTTTGTGAAATAGAATACTGACGTATTTCTTCATATTCGGCGCCCTCTGGTTTAACTTTAATACCTAAATATTGCCCTGGCTTGTGTGTGATAACCGCCTCACCGTCAACTGGCGTAAGTATAAAACTCGTAACAAGCTCAGATTCAACCTGCTTGTTGGTTATTTTAAACTCACGAGTACCTGCCCAGCCGCCGTACTTATTTTTACTGTGCGCATATAAAGCCGCTTCTTCAGTTATACAAATATCAGCAAGTAGTGCGTATGCTTCACGCCACGCGTACTCTACATCGGGAGTAAACTGTTCGGGAATAAGCTCTTTTAGTGTGCCAATTAAATGCGCACCTACAATTGGGTAATGTTCAGGTAAAATATTTAAGCTCGTGTGCTTATGGTTAATACGTGCCAGTGCTTCTTTTAATACGGCTAAATTATCAATGTTTTGCGCGTACGCTGCGAGTGCATTAAAAAGTGCAAATTGCTGACGACCCGTATCTTGATTCGCCATATTAAAAATATTTTTAAGCTCTGGATTATGACTAAACATGCGCTTATAAAAATGATCGGTAACAACCGTACCCGCCTGCGCTAATAACGGAACAGTGCTTTTTACAATCTCAATGGTTTTATCAGATAACATAGTGTTTTCCTGTAGGTGAACTAACCACGACGCCCATCAACACGACGCCGCGTTAATATAGGTGTGCAGTGAATTAAAAATAATAAAAAAGCCACTAACCACAGCAGAGCACTTATTTGCCAAGCTAGGTGAGGCCCAATAATAAAAGGGAGTAGTGAACGAGTAATTGCAGCAACTAGCACGAGAGCAAATGCAACGGCCATATAATGAGGAATAGTGAGCGTTCGCCCTGTATGACCATGTGATACACGAGTCATCATGGCTAAAATCATCATGCTTATTGTGCCAATAGTAATGAGGTGTAATGCATCTTTAAATGCAACCGTACTGCCAATAAAGCTTATTGCCACCAGCATTAACCCAATACCTAAAGCTAAATACGAAAAATGCAAAGACCACAACAAAGGTATTTTAAGTACTTTACTATTCCACCAATAGAAAGAGCGGGCCAAGTGCAATACAGCGACACTCGCCACCACAGGAGCTGGACTAATAGGGCTTAAAAATAATTTACTAATAAAAAATAAAGTAATAGCCAGTACAGATAAATACAAAACAACTTTATCTATTTTAGGAGTGCATACTTGCTCAGTAAGGCCCAATCCCTTGGCTGTAAAAAAGGGCAAAACGCGGCCTGCCACAATGCCAACAAGTAAAGTCATTACCAGTACTGCGGTATCAACCACAGCCATTGCAAGCTGCATTTTTTGCTCTAGCACTAGTATTAAATACAACGTATTGAGCGCACATAGCACCGCTAAAATGGCTAAAAATGGATAGTTACTTTTGCTATTTGCTTTTAATAACATATTCGCCAACGCGGTTATGGCACCCAGCCACCACACAACTTGCAATATAAGTGCTGCATATAAATTAAAATAAGCAATATCTGGCAATACCACAAAAAATGCTAAACGAGCTAACAGCCATATAAACGTAAGCCACATGAGCGCTTTGCCACTTATACTGGGTACGCCTGTCCACGTTTGTGCCGCAGTAAGTAAAAAGCCAACAGCTACAACGCCTGCAAAACCAAACAGCATCTCGTGTGCATGCCATAATGTAGCAGGCATTGATAAGTGCCAATTTACACTACCTGTTAAAATAAGTAGCCAATAAGCCACCGATAAAAATGCCAATAAGCCACCAGCTAAAAAGAAAGGCCTAAAAGCCAACATCCATAACGGCCATTGCGATATTTGATAAATAGCGACATGCTCGGGCATTGGTTCAGTTAAATTTATAGGGCGCATTAGCGTACTTCCTGCCCCAAGCCGTGCTGTGCAACACATCGCAGCACATAACTTACTTTTAAAATAGCGGCGATAACAATAGTACTAATATGAGCAGATACTTGAACCGGAATTGAAAAGTGCTCAGCATATGGATAGCTAATTAAAATACTTACAGCAATACACACCACACTAACGCCTAAGGCTGTATTAGCAGCAAACAATAGCGTTTTGTATAGCGAGATAGGCTTTGTTTGGGGATTTAAATTATTCAGCACCATTGTATTCATAACAACCTCGATAATTAACTACATCAATTAGCTATTACACGTATCGTGCCAACAATTTAAACCTTAAAATTCAGTCAGTTAAATGACAACCCTTTACAAAACAAGTCTTTATGACCTACTATAAATAAAATCATAAAAACACATAAAGGTCATTTTGACATGAGCCAGCAATTAAACCTTACACAAGTTGCTTTAGAGCTAGCGCAAAGCACACTGCACGAGCATAGCTTTGAGCAGCTATTGGCAACGGTTGAGCGGGTTATTCCAAGTGATGCAAGTGCGTTATTGGTACTGCAGGGCGAACAATTGAAACCGTTAGCAATTAAAGGGTTGATGCCCGATAGCCTTGGTAGACGATTTAAAGTAATAGAGCACCCTCGCCTTGAAGCTATCTGCAAAAGCACGCTCGCACTGCAGTTTGCTCACGACTGCCCATTACCCGATCCGTACGATGGCCTGTTATTAGCTAAAACGGGTGATATTCCTGTGCACGCGTGTTTAGGTTTACCTCTTTATGATAAGAATGCGCTATTGGGTGTACTCACATTTGATAGCCTCAACGCCAACGCATTTAATAATATCAGTGCAGATACTCTCAATACCTTACAAACTCTATGCAGTGCGCACTTTAAAACAGCCTTAGAACTTGCCCACTACAAACAGCATGCACAGCATTCAAATGCACTAGTGCAAGAGTTAAATCGAGAAGCATTAACAAGGGACGGCGGCGAAATTATTGGTCAAAGCCCGCTCATGCAAACGCTTAAAAATGAAATTAAACTCGTCGCCGCGTCTAACTTTAGCGTACTAATTTTGGGGGAAACCGGTGTAGGGAAAGAGTTAGTAGCACGTAATATTCACTTAAACTCAGCTAGAGAAGATCAACCACTTATTCACCTAAACTGTGCATCGCTTCCTGAAAATCTTGCCGAAAGTGAATTTTTTGGTCATGCGAAGGGAGCGTTTACTGGCGCACAAAATGCACGCCAAGGTAAATTTCAGTTAGCTGATGGCGGCACGTTATTTTTAGATGAAATAGGCGAACTGCCTCTTGCCATGCAAAGTAAGCTATTGCGTGTACTACAAAGTGGCGAAATACAAACGGTAGGTGAAGACACGCCAAAATACGTAGATGTACGCGTCGTTGCTGCCACTAACAGAAATTTAAAGGAAGAAGTCGCACAAGGGCGCTTTCGAGCCGATTTATACCATCGCCTAAGTGTTTATCCCATTACCGTGCCACCGCTTAGTAAACGCGAGCAAGACATCACACTCCTAGCTGGTTATTTTATTGAACAAACAGCTCGTAAGTTAGGAATAAAACAATTAAAACTAAGTACCGACGCGCAGATGCTGCTAAATCAATATAGTTGGCCCGGTAATGTACGCGAGCTTGAACATGTAATTAGCCGTAGCGCACTTAAAGCAAAACAAAGTCAGTGGCAAAGCCCAATAATAACCATTACCAGCGAACACTGTGACTTAACATCGAATGTACGACCAAGCCCTGTTTCAACAATTCTAAATAATGCCCCAATTAACCAGCCTTTGAAGCAAGCTATTGAGTCTTTGCAATTTCAAATAATTACAGAGCAATTAAAGCAGCATAACTACAATTGGGCCGCAGCAGCAAGAGTACTTGAATTAGATAGAGCTAACTTAGTGCGCTTGGCTAAACGCCTAGGGATAGAAGTGAAAAAAACATTATAATCATTTAAAACATAGCTAAAATGCTGCTAAAGCTATTGATTAGCAGCTAACTTACTAAAATGTGTTTTTAGCAACCCTGCAAAAGCTTGTACTTTAGCAGTGCGATGCACTAAGTGATGCGTGACTAACCATACATCGGTAGGCCAGCTTAACTCACTGTGTAATATAGGCACTAAATCAGGATATTGCCCCGCTACATTGTGCTGTAACCCACCAATACCTAAGCCTTTAATTATTGCACGAGTTGCCTCTGCAGTTTCAGACACGCGTAGCTTTATTTGCGATGCAGGAATATGTTCATCAGCCCATGCAAAATAAGGTACTCGAGCATTAAAACCCGCCACACCTGATACAAAATTATGTTGCTGTAAATCACTTAACGATTTAGGCATTCCGTACTTATTAATATAACGTTTATTAGCATACAAACCTGACGACAACAGTGCTAAGTGCTGCGCAATATAATCACCCTCATCAGGTTTGGGTCCTGCTCGTACTGCAATATGCGCTTGCCCATGATCGAGCCTTAGCCTTTTTTGTTCTAAAATAACTTCTAACTGCACCTGCGGGTGTAACGCTTGAAACTGCTCGCATACATCACCAAGTAAATCCATAAAACCACTCACTGTAGTAAGCAGTAAACTACCTCTGAGAGTACTGTCGGCGGCAGCAATATCGTTATGCAACTGCTCTAATGAGCCATGAATGGTTTGCGCTGTCGCAAATAACTTAGTGCCAATTTCAGTTACTTTATAACCACGGGCATGGCGATGAAAAAGTCGTGCATTTAAGTTTTTTTCTAGATTGTTAATTCGCCTAAGCACTGTGCTATGGTGCACATTGAGCGCTTCAGCTGCCGCTGTTAACGTGCCTAAACGAGCCACTTCAAATGCGACTTTAACATCTTGCCAGTCATCAAATTTTATCGCCATAATGCTTGCCTTCTACTTATGTGCATATACGCACACAAGTGTTGCGTTTATTCGGGTTTTCTACAAGTAAAAATTTGCTAAAGTAGTTCACAGACAAACCCAATCACTCTATTAAAGGCGACTACCATGACTGTACCAAAAATTATTGCCCTTGCAGGCAGCTTACGTAAAAACAGCTTTAACCAAAAATTAATTAATGAAGCGGCACGTTTTGCATTAGAAAGCGGTGCAGAAGTTGAAGTTATTAAACTTGCCGATTTAGATTTACCCATTTTTGATGAAGACATTGAAGCACAAGGTACACCCGTTGGCGCACAGTTATTAAAAGACAAGTTACGCGCAGCCGATGGTATTTTACTCGCTAGCCCAGAATACAATGGCTCAATTACTGCGGTGCTTAAAAATGCGATTGATTGGGCGTCGCGAACAGAGCAAGGTGCGGTTCCTGCTTTTCGCAATAAAGTAACGGCTTTATATGCAGCGTCGCCAGGTGGTTTGGGTGGATTACGTGGCTTAAATCATGTACGTGATATTTTATCAGGCATTGGCAGCTTAGTATTAGCTGACCAGCTTGCAGTACCCGCTATACATACTGTGCTTGATGAAAGCGGAAAAATCAGTGACCCCGTTACAGCCGATAAAGTGGCCAGCCTTGCACAACAACTTGTTAGTGTAGCGAGCAAACTTAATAAATAACTTCGTTCTCGAGGTTAAATAAATAGCGGACTATCTATTTTTAAAATACTGGCCCGGCGTTGTTGCTAATATTTTTTTAAAAGCAGTATTAAATGCCGAGCTAGATTCAAACCCTAGCTGCTGCGCAATATATTGTTGAGAGTGACCACTTTCTAGCATTTCGACCGCACGCAACGCTCTAAGTTTTTGCTTCCACTGGCTAAAATTCATAGAAAAACTTTTATTAAATAAGCGATTTAATGTACGACTCGATGCGCCGACTTCAAGACCCCATTGCTCAAGCGTTTTATGGCATCCAGGATTTGCATGTAGTTCACTTAAAATTGGCGTCAAACGATTATCTTGCGCTGTTGGTATAAAAAATTGACTGGTTGGCGCGCACTCCAAACGATCAATAAATACATCAATAAACCGCTTAGTCTGCACGTCTAGATTATAATCTTCTGGCCAGCTACAAATCATTAAAATCATCGCTTTTAACAAGTCGTCAATATGTAACACTTTAGCGTTTAAACCTAAACGTGCGACGTAAGGTACATCAATATAAACACTACTAAACTGACCGCCGTAACGGCAAAAAGTCTCGTGAGGTAAATGCGGTGGTAACCACACAGCCTGATTAGGCGGCACCACAAAGCGCCCTTGCGATGTTGCCACCGTCATTACACCTCTACTGGCATACGCTAGCTGTCCCCACGTATGCTGATGAGTTTGCACATGCTGCCAAGGTGGCATTGGGCCTGGCCTTGGGAAAATAGGCCTGTCAAGCTTAGTACGTTTAAAGCGTGATTTAATACTCACCCAGCAATTTGTCTGATCAGATAAACTTTGTGTCATATTATGCAATTTTGGTCATCTTAAAAACACCTTACACTAGCGCTACAATATCAACAAATCTGCTTAAGGAAAAAAATGAAAGACCACACTGGAGATAAAACCTGGCAATCGCCGTTTAACTTTTTAGCATTAGCGACCGTAATAATGGCAGTGACTTTTGCTGGCTGGATGGCACTACTTAATAACTTTGCTATCGAGGTGGCTAATTTTACTGGCGCTAATATGGGGATGCTGCAATCTTTGCGTGAAATACCCGGATTTTTAGCGTTTACAGCAGTGTTTGTATTGCTTGTGCTCAAAGAACAAACATTTGCACTTATAAGCCTATGCTTACTCTCAATTGGGGTCGCTATCACAGGGTTCTTCCCTACTATTTATGGCTTGTATGCCACTACAGTGTTGATGTCGATAGGCTTTCACTACTTTGAAACCATTAATCAATCTTTAAGCTTGCAATGGTTTAATAAGCAAGAAGCACCACTAAAATTAGGCAAGTTACTGTCAATCAAGTCAATGGCGTCACTGCTGACTTATGGCACAATCTGGTTGAGTGTTACTTATTTTGCAGCCGACTATAAATGGCTTTATTTTGTACTCGGTGGTGTAGGCTTTGTGCTAACAGTGGTATTAGTTTTAGCGTTCCCGAGCTTTAAAATACATTCCGTACAACATAAAAAAATCATTTTGCGAAAGAAGTACAGCCTGTACTATTTATTGCTGTTTTTCTCTGGTGCACGCAGGCAAATATTTATGGTATTTGCAGGCTTTTTAATGGTCGAAAAGTTTGGTTTCGATGTTGCCCAAATCACCGCTTTATATATGCTAAATCACGTTATTAATATTTTTATTGCCCCAAAAATAGGGCAAATGATCAGTAAAATAGGCGAGCAGAAAACCTTAACTATTGAGTACAGCGGTTTAATTTTAGTCTTTATTGGCTATGCACTGGTTGAATCACCGTTATTCGCAGCTGGCCTTTATGTGATTGATCATCTATTTTTTGCCATGGCGATCGCTTTAAAAACGTATTTTCAAAAAATCGCACAACCTGAAGACATTGCCGCCACAGCCTCTGTTAGCTTTACTATTAACCATATTGCCGCAGTGATCATTCCCGCCGCTTTTGGTCTAATTTGGTTATACGACCAAGCACTCGTTTTTTACTTTGGTGCAGCATTAGCCGCATGCTCACTCGTGTTAAGCCAGTTTATTACCGCTCATCTACAGCGTACAAATAGTCTTGCTTAACATCTAGGGCGTGTTGACCTTTGTAGATTGAAATTCGTTCAATCTAGGGGCGATTGAATCGCGGCGCGAGGTTTATAACCTAGTGGGCTAAGTAAAAACCGAGCAACAAAGAGTCAACCGTCCCTAGATCGAGCTCAAAGGGCAGCGCATGTTTGGCATTTATGCTGCGTTATCGCCTATTTATGGGGAGCAACCACACATCATAGGCTCTGCCTTGCCTAAATACCAAACAGTCTGCTGCAAAATCAATCACGAAAGGTCAACACGCCCTAGTGATTTGTCGCCGCTATTTTAGCGGCAATAAAATCAACATGAGTAACATATAAAAGCCCTGCAACTTTACGTATAACATAATCTTCTTGTGGATCAATTTCACCATCTGCATACGCTAAACGCCACAATAATTCTATAATTTCTATACGCTGTGCCGCGCTGCAATGTTCGTTAATTTGTTTCGAAAATTGAAAGTAATCAATAGACTCATCTAAACTACTCGCCGCATTAGTAGTAAGCTCATCAACCTGTATATCGGTTAAATTAAAATACTTTTTTAAGGTGATAGTCAAAGTTTGCTGTTCGTTATGATCAAGCTTGGTGTCTGCTCGCATAACTTCAATTAATAATGCAGCAACAGCAGTTTTTAAGTCATGTTCTTGCATGCTGAGCTGCGGCTCATCGAATGAGGCAAATAGCTGTTTGATTTGTTTAAACATCACATTATCCATTTTTGAGTGTTAAACTTATACCAATTGCATTAAATTAGTGATCTATTATAGCGATAAGATAATAGGTATTAATATAAATACACTGAACTTATATGAGTAATTAATGGGTATTAAGTTCGTAAATTAAAGGAGTTATTATATGAAAGGATTAAATACACCGTATTTAGTAATTGCTAGCGCACTAATAACCCTTTCGAGTGTAGGCACTGCATTTGCTGAAAAAGCCAAAACGGAGAAGCTCTACGACTTTGATAATAAAGTACATTACTATCAGACAAAAATTGGCGAAGAAAACTATAAAATAGAAATTAAATCCGACGACTATGAGCACTTTACCAATCAAAGTGTATTTTTATTACGCCATGCTGACCGATTATGCCGAGGCAATACATTTATGTTAAAAGTGCTTGAAGGCGTGCAAGAATACGAACGTTTTCCGACTAAACCACGCGCCTATCAACCCGATCTAAATGTTTTACTGCAATGTGAAACACCCGAGAAAAAAGAAAAATAGTTTATTTTTCGTAGCCCCATGGCGCTACTGGTGGAGTAATTGGTGTAGTTAAATCAAAATCCACCTTAAACTCACGCCCTTGACGAATCAATCGATACGTAAATACCTCAGGATAAATATACATTTGCCATGTATTACCTGTCGACTGTGCAATACCTTGTGCTACAAATAACTCTTTTGAATATTGATCAGCAGGAAACGACTGCATTCGTGCAAAGCCTGCATCAAGTGTATGACCGCCATACATAGTAGACGCGTCGTCGGTACCATCTTTGTGACGATGATCATGCTTCAAGCTCAAGCCACTACCTGTTTTTGTAATGATCCACGTACGTGACGCATCATCACCTACATGAAACGGAACTTGTAGCTCGCTATCAGTGCATTTACGTACATGCATAACTAGTTTTTTATTCTCAAATGAGCTTGGCCCTTTTGCATTATCTACTGTAACCTTACCCTCAAACGCCTTTCCGCAGTGCGCTGCAATGCTATTAAAAAATGCATCGTGAGTAGGAACAGACACCAAAGGCGCAGGGCGTGCAATAGCTGCTGATGAGGAAAATAACAAAGTTGCTGCCGTTAATAATTTCATAAAGTACTCTTATAATAGTTTTTTAATACCATAGCGATTTAAATTAGCTATGGGAAATAACTGCGGCAAGTGGTTTTTCAGCCCTGTTTTTCATCAAAGTTAATAGTGAATGATGAAAATCTTGAAATATCACTTCTCCCCATATTCGTGAATAAACACCAAAATTAGTTTTATCTTGCACTTTAGTTGTTAACGCTAAAATTGTATTGCCGCTCTTGTCTTCACTTAACCGATAACCGCCATTAAGTGGTGAAAAATATTCGCCCCCCAGTTTAACGTGTTTATCTAATGCGTTATCAGGAATTAAATCAGGGTTTATTTCAAACTTATAAAGCATTTGCTTGTTTGGCTGCCAATCAGTAATTATCTCTTTAAACACAACACCTTTTTGCCATGTGCTTGTACGAATTGCACCAACACCGCTTGCATTCATATTTGCTTCTAATGGTCTAGGAACGCCTATAAATCGAGTTAACGAGAAGGGAATTTCTTGTGGCTCTATATGACTCACATTCGTAAGTTGCTGCCATACAATATTAATTGGTGCATTAATAGTAATTGAATTTGTTACTTCGTACGTTTTTGATAAATGTAAAAAATTAAGCTCAATCGGCGATAAAGCCAACGGCAGTAGCGTTATCGACAACAATGTGGCATTTGATTTTTGTGAAATTTTTCTGCGGGTAAAACCGGCAAGCACGCCACCTAAGCTCGCAAAAAACATAAATGCAGGTAAGGCCATTGCAACACAAATACTGCCCTCGAGTAGAGTGACAATACTAACTAACAAAAATATAAAAATGGGTTGCCAAGCTTTTACTATCATTTGGCGATAAGTTAAGTTGGGGTTCTCGTTATATTCAAAATGAACGCGAATATAACCAATAGCAACTGGTACTAAAAACATAAACGAAATTGTTACTAGACTACCAAATTTTAACGCGGTACTAAATTCAATAACAATTCGCATTGATATACCATAAAGCACACCTAAAAAAATACCGACTGCCTTTGGTGACGTTAACTGCATGTTTAGTTACTTACTTTTGCTCAATATTTTGAAAATAGCAGCTCTATAATTGCAGCACAATTAAAATTGTATCTTTTAGCACTTAAATAAAAAGCGCGACCAATATGATCGCGCTCAGAGGGAGAGTTTGACTTTCAATAAGTTACTGCCAAGAACGCTCAGCTGCTAGTTGCTTTTCAAAGGCATCAATTTGTGGATTTAGCGTTTCGGTTACACCAATAAAATCTAAGCCACTTAATAAGCGCTCTTTTACCTCTTTACTAATATCAAAACTAATTGGTGCAAACTTACTGCTTGTTAGTGTTTGATTTTCAAGATCGATTTCAATGTTAATATCGTCGTGCTGCTCGCTAAGTACAAACAATTGCTCAAGCGTATCGGCAGGTAACGCTATGGCTAACATTTGGTTGTTACCACAGTTATTAAAGAAAATATCTGCAAAGCTTTCAGCCAAAATAACTTCAAAACCATATTGCTTCAGCGCCCAAGGAGCATGCTCACGAGATGAGCCACAACCAAAGTTATCGCGCGTTAATAATATTTGCGCGCCTTGGTAGCATGGGCGGTTTAAAATAAAGTCAGGGTTTGGCTCGTCGTTATCTAGGTAACGCCAATCATAAAACAAGGCAGCATCAAAACCTTCGCGGCTAGTTGATGTTAAAAACTGCTTAGGGATAATTTGGTCAGTATCTACATTGTTTTTATCAAGTGGGGCCATTAAGCCACTAAAAAATACGCTCATTAGGCTTCTCCTCTAATATCAACAAAGTGACCATGTATTGCAGCGGCTGCCGCCATTGCAGGGCTAACTAAATGGGTACGCCCGCCACGACCTTGACGACCTTCAAAGTTACGGTTAGAAGTAGATGCACAACGCTTGCCTGCTTCTAGGCGGTCATCGTTCATCGCTAAACACATAGAACAACCTGGTTCGCGCCATTCAAAGCCTGCGGCTTTAAAAATATCGGCTAAGCCTTCGTCTTCTGCTTGTTTTTTAACTAAGCCAGAGCCCGGTACAATTAACGCCTCTATGCCGGCTACAACTTGCTTGCCTTCAACAATTTTTGCCGCAGCACGTAAATCTTCAATGCGGCTATTAGTACATGAGCCAATAAAGACTGTATCTACTTTTGCGCTTGATAATTTATCGCCCGCTTTTAAGTCCATGTATTTAAGTGCGCTGCGAATAGCATCGGCTTTAATTAAATCTGGCTCTTTATCTGGATCGGGTATGCACTCATCAACACCAATTACTTGCTCTGGGCTTGTGCCCCATGTAATTTGCGGTTGAATGTCGTCGGCATTTAGCTCAACAACTAAATCAAAGTGTGCACCTTCATCTGTTTTTAATGTTTCCCAATATTCAACGGCTGCATCAAAATCTGCGCCTTTTGGTGCAAACGGACGACCTTTTAAGTAATCATACGTAATTTGGTCAGATGCAATTAAACCCGCTTTTGCACCCATTTCTATGCTCATATTGCATAGCGTCATACGGGCTTCCATCGAAAGCGCTTCAATGCCTGCACCACAAAACTCTGCTACATAACCTGTACCACCAGCGGTACCTAACTTGCCAATTACCGCCATAATTAAATCTTTAGCAGTAACCGTTGGACGTAATACACCATTAATTTGAATTTTTAACGATTTCGCCTTTTTTTGCTGTAGCGTTTGCGTTGCTAATACGTGCTCAACCTCAGACGTACCAATACCATGCGCTAATGCGCCAAACGCACCATGCGTAGAGGTATGGCTATCGCCACATACAATGGTTGTGCCTGGCAAAGTAATACCTTGCTCTGGGCCCATTACGTGCACAATGCCTTGGTTAATTGAGTTTAAATCGTAAAGTACAATACCAAACTCTTTACAGTTTTTATCAAGCGCCATTAATTGGTTTTTAGATACTTCGCTTGCGGCATCAAGTGATCGGCTTTTAGTCGATACGTTATGATCCATCGTTGCAAAAGTTTTTCCTGGGCAACGTACAGTACGGTTTTTTTCACGTAGCCCTGCAAAAGCCTGCGGAGAAGTCACCTCGTGCACTAAATGGCGGTCAATATAAAGTAAGTCGGTTTGCTCGTTTATGCTGGCAACAGTATGTGCTTGCCAAATTTTTTCGTATAACGTTTGGGCCACTTGCTAATTCCCTAATCTGTTTGAGTTGCAGCATAACGGTGCTGCAACTTTAATATGTTATTAAATGCGTGAAACGATGGCAGCTGCTACATCGCTTGTGCTGTAACCTGCGTTCGGGTAGATATCGGGCGTGCCTACACCGGCTTCTACAGCTTCTGCTACGGCTTTTTCAATGGTCCGCGCAGCTTCGTCTTGCCCTAGCGAGTAACGTAGCATTAATGCAGCACTTAAAATTTGTGCTATTGGGTTTGCAATCCCTTTGCCTGCAATATCTGGCGCTGAGCCGCCTGCTGGCTCGTACAATCCAAAACCTGATTGATTCAAGCTTGCCGATGGTAATAAGCCCATAGAACCTGTGATCATGGCACACTCATCTGACAAAATATCGCCAAATAAGTTATCGCAAAGTAGTACGTCAAACTGGCTAGGCTGCTTAACTAACTGCATAGCGGCGTTATCTACGTAAATGTAATCTAGACTTACTTCTGGGTAATCTTTACTAACTTCGGTTACTACTTCGCGCCATAGTACGCTTGATGCAAGTACATTTGCTTTATCAACCGACGTTACGTGGTTACTACGTAGCTTTGCCGCTTCAAAAGCAAAGCGTGCAATACGTTCTATTTCTTTGCGCGAGTATGTTTGCGTATCAAATGCAAACTCTTCAGCGCCTTCACCGCTACGGCCTTTTTCACCAAAATAAATGCCGCCAGTTAGTTCGCGCACACATAAAATATCAAACCCTTTTTCGCTAATATCAGCGCGAAGTGGTGACGCTGCACTTAATGCAGGTAATAACTGTGCAGGGCGCAAATTACAAAACAAACCAAAATGCTTACGAAGCGGCAATAACGATGCGCGCTCAGGCTGCTCGTTTGGTGGTAAGTTTTCCCATTTAGGACCACCTACAGAGCCGAATAAAATAGCATCGGCGTTTTCACAGGCGTTCAGTGTTTTTGAAGGTAATGCTTCGCCAAATTCGTCAATGGCTGCGCCACCAATAGCATGATGCTCACGGTTCAGGGTAAAACCAAACTTATTGCTCACAGCATCCAATACTTGCTCTGCTGCTGCCATTACTTCTGGACCAATACCGTCGCCTGCTAATACGGCAACGCTGTAGTTTGTTTTACTCATCCTGCTTTCCTTTGTTGTTTTAAATCAGACACTTTTTGTGCACGATAAATTAAGTTATAAACACGGATCATGGCGCGTACCGACGCTTCAACCACATCCGCTGCAATGCCCGCACCGTGGTAAGGTCGGCCATCGTATTTAGCTATAATATTTACTTGGCCTAACGAGCTTGCGCCTTGGCCTGTTGCTTCTAAGTTGTACTCAATCATTTCAACGCTCATACCAGTTAAGCGCTCAATAGCTGCAAACGAGGCTTCAACTGGGCCATTGCCCGTTGCTGCTTCTTGTTTTGCTTCGCCATCAATTCGCATTCCAATGGTCGAGCTGGCTACCGATTGTGAGTTAGAGGCTGAGTTAACAAATTCTAATTGGTATTTTTCGTCTTTGTCGTTAATTTGATTAAAGTAAATCATCGCCTCAAGGTCGTAATCGTATACGGTGCCTTTTTGGTCAGCCAATTCAATAAAGCTTTTGTATAAGCCATCCATGTCGTAATCAGATTTTTGATAACCTAACTCTTCTAAGCGATGCTCAATAACATGACGACCCGAACGCGAAGTCATATTTAATTGGTTGCTTGGCACACCAACGCTTTCTGGCGACATAATCTCATAAGTATTTTGCGCTTTTAATACACCGTCTTGGTGAATGCCTGAGCTATGCGCAAAGGCGTTTTCGCCCACAATCGCTTTATTTGGCTGTACTGGCATATTACAAATTTTAGCCACTTGACGAGAGGCGCGGTAGATTTCTTCACTTTTAATATCGGTGTATACTTTTAAGTGGTCATGGCGCATTTTCATGATCATCGCCACTTCTTCAAGTGAGCAGTTACCTGCACGCTCACCAATGCCATTAATAGTACACTCAATTTGGCGAGCACCGGCTTGCACTGCGGCTACTGAGTTTGCTACTGCTAAACCTAAATCGTTGTGGCAATGCACACTTAAGCGCGCTTTATCAATATTTGGCACGTTATTGATTAAGTGGCGGATCATTGCAGCGTATTCGTCTGGCGTTACAAAACCAACGGTGTCTGGCAAGTTAATAGTTGAAGCTCCGGCGTTAATTGCCTGCTCAACAATTTTACATAAATCCCAATGCGGCGTACGACCGGCATCTTCACACGAAAATTCAACATCATCAGTATAGTTACGTGCCAATTTAATTGATTTAATGGCCATTGCCGTTGCATCATCTAGGCTCATACGTAATTTATGTTCAAGGTGCAAAGGGCTTGTAGCAATAAAAGTATGAATACGGCTTTGCTGTGCTGTGCGAAGTGCTTCGCCACAGGCTTCAATGTCTTTAGCAACTGAGCGTGCTAAACCACAAATAATAGGACCTTTTACTTCAGTTGCAATACGTTGCACCGAGCGAAAGTCAGCAGGGCTCGAAACCGGAAAACCCACTTCCATCACATCCACATTCAAGCGACTAATAGTATGTGCTAGCTGAATTTTATCGTCTTCTGTAAGGCTTGCTTTAAGCGCCTGTTCGCCATCACGTAAGGTGGTATCAAAAATCCACACTTTATCTTGCTCTTGCATAACTGCCCCTTATTCCTATGTTACTCAATTTTTAATTGATCCCTGCCGCGAGATAAAAAAAACCCCGCAATTGCGGGGTTTTTAATGTTCAACTCAATGCAAACACACTAATCCCCGCTTACTTGCCATAGCAGTAAGAGGTTAAGTTTTAGTGTAATTAAACGAATATTTTGCATCTTATTTTCTTGTGTGTGTTCAGTGAGGTTTATTTTTAACATTGCAGAGCATTGGGTGCAAGCATAAAAAAACCACAAAATAACTTTTAAGAGGACACTGAAAGGATTAATTATGCAAACAATTACATTTACTTAGATTAACCCATCAAAGCAACAATGACTTTCGCTTAATTTACTAAGCACTGAAGGGCTCAGTGCTTAGATTAGTTTTTTGTTATTTTTTTGAACTATATTTCTTTAGTGCCTTCTCTAGGGTGTGTTAACCTTTGTAGATTGAAATTTGTTCAATCTAGGGGCGATTTAATCGCGGCGCGAGGTTTGCAACCTAGTGGGCTAAGTAAAAACCGAACAACAAAGAGTCAATCGTCCCTAGGCAGAACCCAAGGGCAGCGCATGTTTGGCATTTATGCTGCGTTATCGCCTATTTATGGGGAATAACCACACACCATAGGCTCTGCCTTGCCTAAATACCAAACAGTCTGCTGCAAAATCAATCACGAAAGGTCAACACGCCCTGGCGTAATGCGATGCACCGCGTGTAATGTAACGCAACTGCCAAATAACCCGCTCAATAAGCTCATCTCGTTGTTGCCCTTCGATATCAAGTGCCTCTGCACCGGCATTAAATACCAGCGTTACCATAGCTTCAGACTGAATATATGCATGCATAGCATTGCATTTAGTTTCACTTTCTAAGTAATGAGCAAGCTCTAAAATGAAGTGTTTAATTTCGCGGGCTACAGCGGCTCTAAATGCTTTAGAGGTGCCTGAACGCTCTCGCAAGAGTAATCTAAATTGGTTACTTGAGTTATCAATAAACTCCATAAAAGTAACCACTGAGGTGTTTATCACACTACCACCATCATTTGCGATGCGTCTACGTGCTTGACGCATTAGTTGGCGCAACGTTAAACCAGCTTCGTCAACCATAGTTAAGCCCAGTTCATTCATGTCTTTAAAATGACGATAAAATGAGGTTGGGGCAATACCAGCTTCTCGCGCTACTTCACGCAAACTTAAATTCGAAAAACTATGATCAGCACTTAGCTGATTAAATGCCGCTTGAATTAACGCTTGTCGTGTTTTTTGTTTCTGCTGCGCTCTAACACCCGACATCAACAGCTCCCTGAATTATTTTATATGAATATTTAGTGATATTAGCTCAATTGTACAGTCTAATACTTGACGACAAGAGTTTGAAATACTATTTTAGCTTACAGTTGTACGCTGAGATTGAGAATTATGAATAAACCACCGATTATTTGGACAAACGTCCTGTTTTTTAGCCTGACCTTTTTGGCGGCTGCCGCACTTGTACCTTGGTACGCTATTAGCTACGGGTTTACCAGCGCGCATTGGATTGCCTTTGTAGGCTGCATGTTTTATGCAGGCCTATCTATTACTGCTGGCTACCATCGATTGTGGGCACACAAAGCCTACAATGCGCATCCAGCCATTGAATTTATTTTTGCACTTGGCGGTGCTTTTGCACTACAAAACAGTGCACTGCACTGGAGTAGCGATCACCGTATACACCACGGTCAAGTTGATGACCCAATAAAAGACCCTTACGCAGCGACCAATGGTTTTTGGTATAGTCACATCGGTTGGATGTTACGTGACTACCAAGGCGATAGCTATGGTGATTACAGTAATTGTCGTGATCTACAACGTAATAAAATCGTTATGTGGCAGCATAAGCATTACTTAAAACTGGTGATTGCCATGAATGTAGGTCTGCCACTTATTCTTGGCTTATTAGTGGGTGATGTATGGGGTATGTTAATTCTTGCCGGTTTACTTCGTTTAGTATTGAGCCAGCACTTTACCTTTTTTATTAATTCGGTTGCACATATTTGGGGCTCTCGCCCATATACCGAAAAAAACACAGCACGTGATAATGGCTTTTTAGCGCTATTTACTTACGGTGAGGGTTATCATAATTTCCACCATATTTTTGCAAGCGATTACCGTAATGGTATTAAATGGTTTCATTACGACCCAACAAAATGGATGATCCGCGCTTTAGCTGCTGTTGGTTTAGCCAATAAATTAAAACGCACACCAGTTGAACGTATCGAAAAAGCCAAAGCCGAAACGCTAATGAGTAGAACGCAAACGCGTCTTGCAAAATTGCCTTTAGCGCAAGATAAGCTTACATTATTACAACAAGAGTACGACTTACTGCTGAAAAAACTGCAAAATTATTGTTCACTACAAAAACAAGTGTTAGAAGTTAAAAAAAATAACATGGCAAAGCAGTGTGAACGCTCAGCATTAATGGCACAATATCATGAGCTAGAAGCCGCCTGGGAAAATCAAAAACAGGCATGGCTAGCACTTAATGCGAGGTTATTAAAAGCCTCTTTTAATTAATTTAGGAGTGGCAGTGGCCAAACAATCAGAACAAAAAAAAGTACCCGTGACATACCAATATGACGCAATCATTATTGGCACGGGTCCTGGCGGTGAAGGTACCGCCATGAACCTTTCAAAAAACGACAAAAAAGTAGCGGTTATTGAACGCCAAGAGTCAGTTGGTGGTGGTTGTGTGCATTGGGGAACCATTCCTTCAAAAGCGCTTCGCCACTCTGTTAGTCGTTATATTGAATACAAAGCTAACCCATTGTTTAATGTTGGCGAACGCCCTAGTCGTCTAACATTCCCTGATATTTTACGTCACGCAAGTTCTGTTATTTCTAAGCAATCCAATTTACGCAGTAGCTTTTACGATCGCAACCGCATTCATATGTTTCAAGGCGATGCGAGCTTTGTAGATAAGCACACCATTGAAATAAAAAGAAATGACGGCTCAACCGAGCGACTGACCGCTAAAACGATTGTTATAGCAACGGGTTCTCGCCCTTATCGTCCACCTGAAGTCGATTTTACGCATTCTCGTATTTATGAAAGCGATACAATACTTGGCCTTGAGCACGACCCCCATCGCGTACTTATCTACGGCGCAGGTGTTATTGGCTGTGAGTATGCTTCTATATTTAAAGGATTAGGCGCAAAAGTTGATTTAGTTAATACCCGCGATCGACTACTTGCTTTTATGGATGCTGAAATCTCTGACGCACTTAGCTATCACTTTTGGAATAGCGGTATTGTTATTCGTCACAACGAAGAGTTTGACCGAATTGAGACGCGTGACGACTGCGTTATTATGCATTTAAAATCAGGCAAACGCGTAAAAGCTGACTGTATTTTATTTGCAAATGGCCGCACAGGTAATACCGATACATTAAATCTTGAAGCCATTGGCTTAAAAGCCGACAGTCGTGGCCAATTAAAAGTTAACGAAACATATCAAACGGATATTGAAAACGTATACGCTGTAGGTGATGTAATTGGTTACCCAAGCCTTGCAAGTGCTGCGTTTGATCAAGGCCGTATAGCTGCTGATGCAATTGCCTGTGGTAACTGCGAAGACAGGCTGATTATTGATATTCCGGCCGGTATTTATACCATTCCAGAAATGAGTTCAGTAGGTAAAACAGAGCAAGAACTTACAGCCGCTAAAGTACCGTATGAAGTTGGCCGTGCTCAGTTTAAGCATTTAGCACGTGCGCAAATTGCGGGTACTGAAGTAGGTAGCTTAAAAATATTATTCCACACTGAAACCAAAGAAGTGCTTGGCGTTCACTGCTTTGGCGAACGCGCGTCTGAAATTGTGCACATTGGCCAAGCTATTATGGAACAAAAAAATGGTGGCAATAATATCGACTACTTTGTAAATACCACATTTAATTACCCAACCATGGCTGAAGCCTACCGTGTTGCCGCATTAAATGGTTTAAATCGCTTATTTAAATAACCGCTTAAACAATTGATTTAAAAGCCTTTATAAATAGATAACAAAAAGCCCGCTAATTAGCGGGCTTTTTACTTTTAAACTGTTTTAAACTTTATTAAGCGATCATTACTTATGGTATTTAGCACTTAGCTCATGTACAGCATTGATGAATACACCAGCATTTTCAGGGTCTACATCTGGTGTAATACCGTGGCCTAAGTTAAACACATGACCGTTGCCTGTACCAAAGTCTTCTAAAATAGTGCCTACTTCTTGGCGAATACGCTCTGGTGTACCGTGTAACATAGACGGATCCATATTACCTTGTAGAGCTACTTTATCACCAACGCGGCGCTTAGCGTCGCTAATATTAATAGTCCAATCAAGACCAATTGCATCACAACCTGTTGCTGCAATTGCTTCAATCCATTGACCACCATTTTTAGTGAACAAAGTAACCGGTACTTTACGACCATCGTATTCACGAATTAAGCCATCAACGATTTTATGCATGTATTGCAGTGAAAATTCGTTGTAATCACGTGGGCTTAATACCCCGCCCCACGAGTCAAATACCATGAGTGATTGCGCGCCAGCTTTAATCTGCGCATTTAAGTAATCAATGACTGAATCAGCTAATTTATCTAGTAATAAATGAAGTGTTTGCGGCTCTGCAAACGCCATTTTCTTAATTTTACCAAATACTTTACTACTCCCACCTTCAACCATGTAAGTTGCTAGCGTCCAAGGAGAGCCAGAAAAACCAATGAGTGGTACTTCGCCTTTAAGTTCACGGCGAATAGTACTTACTGCGTTCATTACGTAGCCAAGCTCGTCTGTAGGGTCTAACTTTGGAATTTTTTTAACATCCGCAAGTGATGAAATAGGACGCTCAAATTTAGGTCCTTCACCCGTTTCAAAGTACAGACCTAAACCCATAGCGTCTGGAATCGTTAAAATGTCACTAAATAAAATAGCAGCATCTAACGGATAACGACGCAGTGGCTGTAATGTTACTTCACACGCAAGCTCAGCATTTCGACACAGGCTCATAAAATCGCCCGCTTGTGCACGTGTAGCACGGTATTCAGGTAAATAGCGTCCTGCTTGGCGCATCATCCATACCGGAGTTACATCTACTGGCTGTTTAGCTAGTGCACGTAAATAACGGTCGTTTTTTAATTCGCTCATGGCGTAAATAATCCTAAGGCTTGTATAAATTATGCGAGATTGTACCACCATATTCACCGCCCCTCTATTGCTTAGAGACGAAAACAACCTTACCTTAAGGTAGATCAAGATTATTTAAGCTTTCATTTTATTTTGACCATAAAACACACAACCTCAAAATAACATTTAAAACTTTTAATTAATATGTTTGCAACATAGTAAAAACCTTGTTATTGTTTGTCCCGCGTTAACAAAAACAACAATAAAAATCTTAAAATAATAACAATAAAAGTCATTAAAATAATAACAATAAAAATTATCTTATAAAAATAAGAAAGCTTGTTACAACAAGTCATTGAAAGAAATTAGACCACCCTAACCGGTGGTTTTTTCTTGCCCGCAATAAATTTTTAGTCTTATATCTCAAATAAACAACACCGCTTTTAGAACATCTATTTTACTTGTTGATATACACGCAAATTAAATATATCTTGATGTATATAAACTTATTATATTCCAATTGAAAGACCAACCCAGCTAGGAGAATAGTTATGCTGACGCGTGTAGAAAAAGCTCAACAAAAATGGGGTGGCAGCCACACTGTAATCGACAAGTGGTTAAACGAACGCCAAGAGCTCATTGTGCTTTTTTGTAAAATGGCTGGTTTTTCACCGTACGATAAAAAAGATCATGCTTTGCCTGAACCTGCGCAGATTGAATCATTTTGCCAAATTTTGATGGATTATTTATCTGCAGGTCATTTTGAGATTTATGATGATATTGCTAAGGCATGTGAGAAAAAAGGCGTACAAAGCCAAGCCTTGGCTAACGATATTTATCCACGCATTTCAAGCACTACTGATGTGGCACTTGATTTTAACGATAAATATGCCGAAGTGAACAAAGACGATTTACTGAAAGATTTTGATAATGACTTATCTGTAATTGGTGAAACACTAGAAGCACGCTTTGCACTAGAAGATGAACTGATTGATAATTTATTTTCCAATCACACAGATTAATTACTTATATTAAGTATATTAAAAAAGGGACCTAAGGTCCCTTTTTACATTTAAACTATAAGCGTTAGTTTATTATTGTGCTGCGCTAGCATCCGCATCGTTTTGAATCTCTAGTAATTCAACTTCAAATACAAGCGTTGAGTTAGCAGGGATTTTACCTAAATCACGGTCGCCGTAAGCAAGTTCAGAAGGAATAGTGAACTTGTACTTAGAGCCAACAGACATAAGTTGTAAACCTTCAGTCCAACCCGGAATTACACGGTTAAGAGGGAAAGTCGTAGGCTCGTTGCGTGAATATGAGCTATCAAACTCGGTGCCATCTAGCAAAGTACCTTTATAATGTACTTTAACTACATCAGTCGCTACTGGCTTTTCGCCATCGCCCTGTGTAATTACTTCGTACTGTAAGCCAGACTCAGTAACTGAAACACCTTCTTTTTTAGCATTATCAGCTAGGTATTTCACACCGGCTTCTTTACTTTTTTCAGACTCAACTTTTGCTTTTTCTTCTTGCTTAGTACGCACTGATTCATCTAATGCAGTTAACACTTCACGAATTTTTTCTTCGTCAATTTTTGCATTACCAGCAAGTGCATCTTCAAAACCACGAATTAACAGTGCTTGGTCTAGTTTAATACCAATTTCTGTTTTATCTGCTAGGTCTTTATTTAAAAAGTTACCTACAGATGCACCAATACCGTATGCTTGTTGCTGCTCTACAGTGTCTAGTTTAACTTCTGCTTGCTCTTTTTTTGCTTCTTGATTACAAGCTGTAAGCGCTAAAACTGACGCTGCAATCAATGACAATCTAATCGTCTTTTTCATTTTAAATCTCCGACACACTTTGCAGTTGTCATTTATTGTATTATTACTAGTTAAAGATTAACGGCCTACATGGTAGGCTGTTTGTGTAATGACTAAATTTTTGTTAGCTAAACTAAACGCATATTCAGTGCTTAGACAAACAACCTAGGCATTCAACGCATCCTAGTCTAACCTCTCAGTCAACAAGAGTTAAGAGGAAATACCTGTAACATGTCGATATTTCGTACTTTTTTAATCATATTTAGCTGTTTTTTAGTCATTGCCTGTAGTGATAAAAAACAACACGCTATTGCAAGCTACGAACATGCAGCAAAAGGTGCATTTTCGTCAACATTATCAAACGATGGTAAATACAGCTTAATCTCCTCAATCAATCATGGGGTCGCCCTGTGGGATAATCAACAAAACGCTCTCAAATACCAATGGTTTCAGCAGCAAGCTGAAGATAGCTTAGTGTATGCTGTTGCAATTGCCTTTGATAACAGCGTTGCTGTTACCGCAGAAAAAACCACGTTTGCCGTTTGGGATATAACCACAGGCAAAAATAAAGGCTATTACAAAATCCAAAAGGCCAGCATTCGCGATATTGCTATTAGCAATCAAGGCCGAAGCGTATTGTATGGTCGAAGCGACGGTGTAGTGGTATTTATAAATCTTGAAACCGGCAGACGCATCGAGTTTTTAGGCCACCAAGATAAAGTTAACACTGTCGATTTATCGCCGAATGGGCGCTTTGCTTTAAGTGGGTCTAACGATTATGTTGCTTACTTTTGGAATACGCTTACTGGCCAAGTAATTCACCGCTTTAATCACCCAACGCGTGTCACCCAAGTAACCCTAGATCCACAAGGTCGCTATGCGTTTACGGCCGATAGTATGGCACAAGCAAATGTATGGAAGCTGACTACAGGTGATCTTGTGAGTAAACTGAAGTATATTGCGCGTCAGAAAATTTTTACTGCGGTGCGTTTTAACGAACAAGGCACTTTGCTGGCAACCGGCTCTCCTAATAAGCGAGTTGATTTGTGGCAAATACCAAGCGGTGAAAAAATTCAAACTTGGCAGGTCACCCCGCGCGAAGGCAGTAAGCCGAAATCGGCAGTGGTGCTAGATGTGACATTTACAGATAACGGTAAGTCGTTGTTAACCGAAAGCTCCAGCGGTATCGCAGAGCGATTTATGATACGAGAGAATAATGAACACAATTGAACATCGCTTAATGGAACTTGAAGCCAAAGTGGCTTTTCAAGACGAAACGATTGAAGTCTTAAATGATGAAATAAAAGTGCACCAGCAACTTTTAGCAAAAATGAAACGCCAAACAGAGCTGCTAGCAGAAAAAATTAAAGAGTCGCAGTCATCGTCATCTATGATGTCGGAAGTACCTGAGCCACCGCCACCGCATTACTAAAGCTAGTAAAAACAGGCGATAAAAACCGGGTTAATCACCCGGTTTAAACACACCAATGACTTGTTCAAATTGGCGGGTAGATGCCTGAACAGCGTTATCTGGCTGCGCCATTTTATGACCACACTCAACACATTCTACTTTTTCAACATCATGTTCTCTGTAAAGCATCATAGTATCCATAGCTTTACACTCAGGGCACGATGCACCAGCAATAAATCGCTTTTTTTGTCTCACAACATTTTTCCTGTGGTTAGAACTGCCGCTATTTTATCGTATAACTTCACTTGTTGATACGCTTGATAAGCGCATTAAGTTCTATGGTATGATAACGCCAACTTAACAAGGGCACAGTAAAGTAACGCATTCATGATCCAAATATCAGAAATAGAACTACTTCGTGGCGGAAAAGCCTTATTAAAAAACGCATCAGCTACGTTATTCCCGGAGCATAAAGTTGGGTTAGTAGGCGCTAACGGCTGCGGAAAATCAACCTTATTTGGCCTATTAAAATCAGAATTGCAACTCGATGCAGGTAATTGCAACATTCCAAAAGATTGGTCTATTGCCTCAGTAAAGCAAGAAACTCCAGCTCTTGAAATAAGCGCAATTGATTATGTACTGCAAGGCCATCCAGAATACTATGCAATGCGTATAGCACTGCGTGAGGCCGAGCAAAACAACGATGGCGATACACAAGCCAAAGTACACATTCAACTCGAGAACATTAAAGGCTATAGCATTGAATCAACAGCTGGTGAACTTTTACATGGCTTAGGCTTTGCGAATAACCAAATAGAAAACCCTGTAAGCTCGTTTTCAGGTGGTTGGCGTATGCGCTTAAATCTTGCCCAAGCATTAATACGCGATGCCGATTTACTATTGCTCGATGAGCCAACAAACCACCTTGATTTAGATGCTGTATATTGGCTTGAACGCTTTTTACGTGCTTACACAGGTACGTTGGTACTTATATCACATGACCGTGAGTTTTTAGATGCCGTCGTTGATCAAATTTGGCATGTAGATAAGCAACTTATCAATGTGTACAAGGGTAATTACTCGCAGTTTGAGCGCCAAAAAGCAGAGCGTTTACTGCAACAACAAGCCATGTTTGATAAGCAACAAGAGCAAATTGCTCACTTAGAGCAATTTATAACTCGCTTTAAAGCAAAAGCCAGTAAAGCTAAACAAGCACAAAGCCGTGTGAAAGCGCTTGAGCGCATGGAAAAATTAGCACCGGCACATGCCGACTCACCTTTTAATTTTGAGTTTGCAGACCCAACCGCATTACCAAACCCACTAATGACGATAGATAAAGCCAAAGCGGGTTATGGTGATGTTACCATTTTAAATAATATAGAACTAAACCTAGTGCCAGGTAGCCGAATTGCATTACTTGGTAGAAATGGCGCGGGTAAATCAACACTGATTAAACTGCTGTCTGGTGATTTAGCGCCGCAAGCTGGCGAAGTCATTCAGCATCACGGATTAAATATTGGTTACTTTGCGCAGCATCAGCTTGAATCTCTTGATTTAAAAGCCAGCGCAATAACACATATACAACGACTAAACCCAAAAGCGACCGAGCAATCACTACGTGACTTTTTAGGTGGTTTTGCCTTTATTGGCGATAAAGCCTTAGAACCTGTAGCGCCTTTTTCGGGTGGCGAAAAAGCACGCTTAGTACTTGCTATGCTGGTATATCAAAAACCAAATTTACTATTACTCGATGAGCCAACTAACCACCTTGATTTAGAAATGCGCCATGCACTTGTTATGGCTCTGCAAGGGTTTGAAGGCGCAATGGTTACCGTATCGCACGATCGCCATATGCTTAAAAACACCGCCGATGAATTTTACCTAGTAGATGACGGTAAGGTGACCCAATTTGGTTATGACTTGGATGCGTATTATCAATGGCTGCTTAATGCCAATAAAGAGGTAACTAAGACTGAGCAATCTGATGAAATAAAAGCTAATTCTGGCGTTAATCGTAAAGAACAAAAGCGCCTAGAAGCCGAGTTTAGAAAAGCAATTCAACCACTTAAAAAGCAAATTGAAAAGCTTGAAAAGCAGTTAGATAAATACTCAGCAGAGCTTAACGAAGTAGAAGCCGCACTAGGTGATAACGAACTCTACAACGACGATAACAAAGCCAAGCTAAAAGAATTATTGGCCAAGCAAGCAACGCTTACACCTAAGCTTAACGACGTTGAAGAAGAGCTACTGATGGCACTTGAAGAAATGGAAGAAAAAGAACAGGCCTTCGCCGATGAACTTGCTCAATAGCGACCATTTTTGGCAATTTGCGTGCACCTTGTACGCAAAGCCTGGGCAACAAACAACCTTGCTGGCACTACAAAACCAGCAAGGAAAAAACGTCAATTTATGCTTATTACTGCTTTATTTAGATTCATTAAAGTTAAGTATTAATGCCCAACAGCTAAATGAGTTAATAAATGTAACTAGTGATTTTGATACTCACGCATTACAGCCTCTGCGCGCCGCACGTAGCTATTTAAAAATTAATCAGAATACGTTAAGTGATTACGCCACAATACGCGAGGAACTGCTTAATGCAGAACTCAAGCTTGAAAAACAACAGCAGCATATGTTGATTGAAGCGGTGAATGGGTTTGAATTCGTAGCAGATCCAGAGCCGAATAATATCGAGTTGTATTAAGAATACATATAGGCCGTAACGCCTAGCTATAACCGGCTTGATAGTGTTTAGCCATAACGACTTATGTCAGTCGTGCTTTAGTGTACTAATTCAAAAAAACTCAAATTTTCGCCATAAATGACGACCTACCGTGGTGAATATCTATATGCACCTGATAATTTTTACTGGAGGGTCAATTTTTGCAGCTTTTACGACAACAAACATCTCTATGTATGATACAAATTCACCAGGGCAAAATCGTACTTTAAGCAATAACGTGATCTAATAGTCTTCTTAAAGCAGGAGCTTGCTATGTCATTTATTGATCACGTTTCTATTATTGAAGACCCTCGTAAAGGTATTAATGTTAAATATGATTTCATTGATATTTTATTTCTTGCCTTTAGTGCCGTGATTTCAGGCGCTAAGGGGTGGCAGGACATTGAATATTTTGGTCATGATAAACTCGATTGGTTAAGGCTGCACAGGCCTTTTAAGCAAGGTATTCCCGTTGATGACACCATAGCTCGGATTATTCGAGCGATTTCACCCGATCAGTTTAATCAAGCGCTCATCAATTGGGTCAGTGAAGTTAGGCTGAGATAATGGAAAAGAACAAATAACCATTGATGGTAAAACGCTACGGCATTCTTTTGATGGTGAACGACATAGCACTTTGTATAGTATTACGGCTTGGAGTAAATCTAATGGTCTAGTATTGGCACAAGCTCGCAGTAAAGGTAAAAAGAATGAAAATAGTCGTGTATTAGACATGCTAGAGACGCTAAATATATCAGGCGCTATAGTCAGTGCTGATGCGATGAACACACAAAAAAATTGTGACTAAAATCCTCAAAAACGGTGGCGGTTATATATTATGCGTCAAAATAATCATAAAAAGCTAAAAGAAGAAATAGCGGCTTATTTCCATAAAGTGACACGAGATACTCCCGATCGTATTCAATTCACGAAGAAATAGATAGCGGACATGGTCGTATAGAAAGTCGTTACTATCGCCAACTAAGAATGAGCGAATGGATTGAAGAAGGTAATGCTTGGCAAGGGATACAAACGCTAATTGAAGTTACACGCAAGCGAATAATTAAAGATAAAGAGCAGCAATAGTTGATGAATTTAGAACATAAATAATTTTTGGTTTAAAATCTATCAAAGCATGCGATTACCCTGAACATGCCTTGTGTAATGCTCATCATATTCGAGAACTGGAAAGGGCATGGGAGCAAGATGGTTTGCAATGGGCAAAGAAGTTGCAAACTCTCCTGAAAGAAATCAACATCAAATAGATAACCCCGAGCTAGATGCAGACACAAAGCGCACTATATACAAACGTATCAACACATATTAGCTCAGGGTAACGTTAAATGCCCTCCACCAGATGAAAACAGCCGTGTAAAATGCCAGCGAGAGAGGTAAAGCGAACAAAGTCTAGGGCGTAGCTAGAGCGGTTAAGAGATTATCAAAATGATGCCTACGCTTCATGACGGAAATTGCGGTGCCTTTTACAAATAACCAAGGTGAGAATGGCATTAAGGTGACCAAGGTTCATCAAAAGATATCAGGGTGCTTCAGGAGCATGCAAGGAGCAGAGATGTTTTGTTTGATCAGAAGCTATCTCTCGACTTGCAGAAAACAAGATGTATCTGCAAGCTTGGCACTTGAGCTACTCTTCAAAAATCAGCTACCTGATATATTTATTGAAGGTGTGGCTGAATAGTTACTTTTTATTTTATTTATTATCACTACATTGAATTTTTATAAATCTTAACGCATAGTATCTGTGCAGAGAATAATTAATTAAGGGAATGTGATGAATGAAAATAGGGGTTTTATTACGTATGCGTTAGTAGCTATGGTATTTCAGGCTATTTTAACTTTTAATGTAGAAGCATCTACACATGCAACAGATATTATATTTTCAACTAAATATATAATAGTAGACATTGACAATAGGCATATCTCCGCACAGCTCGATTTGAAAAAAAACAGCAAAGGTTTTTTAAAGCAGAAAACTAAGTCATCTATAAAATGGAAGCGAGCTGCAAATGGCGTCATTATAAAACCCAATCAACCTATGATTGTATCTCGATTTGAGACAGCCCCTAACTCCGTCATTAGAGTAGAATTAACTCAACTTCAATTAATACATCTAAACGATAAACTTTATCAAAGTGTTAGACATTATAATGCTATTGATGAGAACTCAAATGAAATTATCGAAGCGTTTACTGAACGTTCAAATGTAGCTATGTTAGAAAAGCAGAAGCTAAAAAGGTGGGATCTCGATTTAACTGGTAAAAAATGGACTATTGATGGGATTGAATTACTAACTTACTCAGAGCAACCCTATTTTTCTGATGTTGCATCAGCCAGCGCCCACTTTATCAGTAAAAAACATGGAGAATTTATATTTTTCAATGGGGATAAAGCTCCTTTCAAGTGGCATCTGAAAGATAATAAACTAATTATAAAAACACATATAAATGGTAAGAAGCAAAAGTATACATTCTGGAAGATTGACAAAGTAGGAAATGTTGGTATTGAATTTGTTGCTGACGTTAAAAATAGCAATAACACACAATTACATACGCGTAGAGGCATGTTTATTGAGCAGCAAGAAACTGTATTCAATTTAGATGCTATTGTAGGAAGCTGGCATTTAGGTGCCCATCAGTATGACCATTATGCCGATAACATCACAATACCAAATATTGTGCATCCAGGTTCTCGCTGGGAGTTGACTGATGATGGGACTTTTCTCAGGTTTAAGCTCACTCACCCAGAGCAAGGCTCTGTGATAGATTGTCCAGATGATACATGCTACTTGGCTTGTAAATTCACACACCGCCTTATTGCACGAGAGGGCAACACTCTCTATATGGAAAATGGGGTAGTTTCAGAGTTTGAACCAATGAGCCCCTTGAGACTAAATAATGCATCAGTAGGCGTGGTTGAATTTAACCCCCAACATGGGATCGAACAGTTTTCACATAGTTGGTTAGATTTTTCAACTTTAACGTTTAATGATGGAAAGAACTATAAGAAATTAAGGTTTATGGTTCAACAACAGCCAGATGGAGTAACTAATTATACTGTCCGAAGTTTTAGTGATAATAGTATATTAGCGCACTATAGTATTGTTAATGATGTGCTATCAATTATTGCAGATAAAATTACATCGCATTATAAGGTTTTATCTTTTTCTCGTACTCAGTTGACTGCTTGTAAATATGGCGATGATAAAATATGTAGTGAAGGTGAAATAATTAAAATTGATTTACACAATGGTCTATTTAATTAATATTTTTTTACATTAGAGTAATACGCCGATAAAGCAATAACCACTCGTATATTAAAGCGGGTGGTTCTGACCTATTATATTCACTAGATGGCTTTTCACTTCCTAACGTGGTTTAAACATGATCTAAATCAACTTTACTTCGCTCCCACATCCGCTTAATAAAATAACTTGATCTCGATCACGTTACACCATACAAACAGCGCTTATGATTAACCCATCAACAACGAGGGGAACAACTCATGAACGTATTCTTTAGAGACTTTTTTACAGATCCAGTTTTATTTTTGTCTTTTGGATTTTTAGCTATTGTTGTTTCTCTTTGTATCTTTTTCGCTTTTTTCTTTCTTAAAAAGATAAATGACGCAGAAATTCCTGACCAAAATTAAGCACGACGCACAAAGCGCCTAATCTATTACTGATTAGGCGCTTTTTATTTTTAACCGCTAAAAATTTGATACACTAGCGCTTCGTTTATTGTTAAGTGTGTAGTACCAATATGATCCATAAGTTCAAACCAGCATGGTGGATGACTAATCGTCACGTTCAAACCATAATGCCGCGTTTTTTCCGCCCTTTTCAACATACACGCTACGAACTTGAACAACTTGATACACCCGATGGTGATTTTATTGAACTCGCTTGGTCACTTCCACACAACGAGACAGCGCCACTTGCCATTGTACTTCATGGCCTTGAAGGCAATATAAATAGCTTTTATGCCAAGGGCATGATGAAAGCGTTAAAAAAACAAGGTTATGCAGTAGTGCTGATGCACTTTAGAAATTGCTCAACCGAAGTTAATCGCTTGCCTCGCGCATATCACAGTGGCGACACCGCCGATTTAGCTTTTTTCATTAATCACCTAAAACAGCAATACCCAAATAGACTAATGGTTGCTGTGGGGTTTTCACTTGGTGGTAATGTACTTGCTAAGTATTTGGGTGAACAAGCATTGGCATGCCCACTCAACGCTGCTGCAGTAATATCGGCTCCTTATGATTTATCTTCATCGAGTGATGTAATTCGCAAAAGCTTAGGTAAAATTTATCAAAAATATCTGCTCGATCGTATGAAAAAATCGATGCAGCGTAAACTGCCACAAATTAAGCAGCAGATTTCGTTAACCCCTAAACAGTTAATGAAAATCGATGACTTATTAGAATTTGACAATCAACTAACAGCTCCTTTACACGGTTTTGAAAACGCACACGATTACTATCGTCAAGCCAGTGCAATGCCATATTTAAAGCATATTGCAGTTCCAACATTAATTATTCATGCCAAAGACGATCCTATGCTGTCAATTAAAGCCGTGCCAAGTAGGCAAGATGTGAGTGGGCATGTTACGCTGCGCATCTCTGAAAAAGGCGGACACGTTGGTTTTATTAGTGGTAAAAACCCATTTAAGCCAATATTTTGGTTAGAGAAAGCCGTACCCAACTATTTTGGGCAACATGTTCTAAATAAAGTAAATAATGAGCAATTATGATCATCCCTTTTGAGCAACTCGATAAAGATACTCTTTACAACTTAATAGAAAGCTATGTACTGCGCGAAGGCACTGATTATGGCGAAGTAGAAGCAAGTATTGAATCTAAAGTTAACCAAGTTAAGCTACAGCTTAAAAATGGCGAGGCTATGGTGTTTTTTTCAGAGCTACATGAGTCTGTAACCATTATTTCGAAGGGCGAATTTAAAGCGTTGCAAAGTGAAGAGCACCAAGCACAGTCATTTGATTAGCACTTGTAACTTTTGAACTGAACGTACACAATGGCCTTTTACCCTAAGAGCCAAAACATGATAAAACTCAGCACTCTAGTGGTAGCCGTATCACTAGTTTTAACACCCCAAGCCTTTGCAGAGCAAGCTACTAGCGCATCAGACAAAGCAATCAAACTTACCAAAGAAACTATATTAATTGACACCCATATTGACGTCCCTTATCGAATATACAATAAATGGGATGATGTGACTAAAGCAACTGACGGCGGTGATTTTGATTATCCTCGCGCAGTAAAAGGCGGTTTAAATGCACCGTTTATGTCGATTTATATTCCTGCACATTTAGAATTTGAAGGTAAAGGTAAAAGCTATCAGTTGGCCAATCAACTCATTGATGGCATGGAAGCTATTGCTCAGCGTGCACCCGATAAGTTTGCAATTGCTAGTTCAACTACGGACATTGAAGCGCAATTTAAACAAGGTAAGCTATCTATTGCGATGGGAATGGAAAATGGCTCGCCTATTGAAGGTGATTTAAAAAATCTACAACACTTTTTTGACCGTGGTGTCCGCTACATTACTCTTGCTCATTCACAAAGCAATCATATTTCTGACTCATCCTACGATATACGCCGAAAGTGGAAAGGCCTAAGCCCATTTGGTAAAGAGCTGGTCACTGAAATGAATAATATTGGTATGTTAATCGATGTCTCGCATATTTCGGATGATGCGTTTTATCAAGTTATGAAGCTCTCTAAAACCCCAGTTATTGCATCGCATTCATCACTACGCAAGTATACTCCAGGTTTTGAGCGTAATATGAATGACGATATGTTATTAGCGCTGAAAGAAAATGGCGGTGTTATTCAAATCAACTTTGGTTCAAGCTTTGTCACTGCTAAAGCAGGTAGTTGGGGCAAACAGTTAAAAAGTAAAAAAGAGCTGGTAAAAAAAGAAGGCACTAAATTAAGTCAAGATTTTGATGCTGCGTATCGTGCTAAAAACCCATACCCTTTTGCTAGCCTTGCGCAAGTACTTGACCATATTGATCACGTAGTTAAGCTAATTGGTATTGATTATGTAGGTATTGGTTCTGATTATGACGGTGTTGGCGACTCATTACCTATTGGCTTAAAAGATGTCTCTAGCTATCCAAACCTAGTTCAAGGGTTAATGGACAGAGGGTACAGCGATAAAGACATTAAAAAGATATTGAGCGGAAATACGTTAAGAGTATGGAAAAAAGCAGAAGAGTATGCAAAAAATAATTAAATTTACCAAGGGCCTGCTTATCTTTCAAGGTTGAATTTGCAGCTGACTGTTTGGTTTTTAGGCAAGGCAGAGCCTATGGTGTGTGGTTATTCCCCATAAATAGGCGATAACGCAGCATAAATGCCAAACATGCGCTGCCCTTTGGTTTCTTTCTAGGGACGATTAACTCTTTGTTGCTCGGTTTTTACTTAGTCCACTCGATTACAAACCTCGCGCCGCGATTAAATCGCCCCTAGATTGAACAAATTTTAATCCTGAAAGGTCAACAGGCCCTAAAGTAAACCTGATATTAGACTCTAAAAAATAGAGTCTTTTTTACTGTTATACCAATTGCATTAAATTAATGGTTTATTATAGCGACAAGAAAATAGCTCAATGACAAGGCTAAAATTATGATACATAGTTGTTCTATATAAATAATTTTTCACGTAGTTAGTGAGTTATTTAATACGCTAAAGTGATCATGTTTTTAATAAAATTGGTGTTATACCAATTTACTAATTAAGCGGTTTATTTTGGGTAAGGGTTTCGTTATTTAGTTGCTCTCGGCAATTGCCACTGCATGGTTCTACATCCATGCAGTCGTTTATCAGAGACTTTTACCCAGCTTAGCTCCTCAAATTGATTACGTATTCTTGTGGATTAGTATTCGTTAACCTGAACTACATTTGAAAAATTACTTTGTTGAGCATGAGTATTGCTTACATCTTTTAACAGACATTAACCTTTAAAAACGATAAATTTAGACCCTCATTGATAAAGAGTACCTTAAATGCCAATTAATAAAGAATCTATCGCTATAACCTTGTCTATTGCAGCTGTTACTATTGCCAGCTATGGTGCATTTTTTACAACAGCTCCTTCAACATCTCATCTTCAATCACAAAATATGCATGACTCACGATCTAGTAATGAAATTGATCGATCTGATGCACCAGTCAGCAATAACCCTTTATTAAAAGACTTACAAACACAGGTTACTGCTTTAAAACTAGAGCTGACAAATTTGAAGCTAAGTAATATTGGTCCTAATGAGAATGTATCATCTCCTGACATTAAAGAGCTAGTCCTCGCCGTTATTGAAGAAAAAGAACAAAAAGAAATTGAAGAACTACGAGATAAAAATCCATTATATGGCTTTTATGCTGATTTACCTGATGATTATGACTTACGTATTAAATCAGATCCTGCATTCACAAAAAGCGTAAATGAAGAATTGCGAAGCAAAATATTAAGTACACATTATACTGATTTAGAACGCTTGGGAGCATTGAGCCAGTTACAGATGAATATGTTCATTTTGAATAAATCGCAAATGCCCGAATACGACTATGAGGCCGTGGGCAGCATTTTAGATTTAGCTACTGTAAGCAACGATGAGAAGTTTAAAATACAAGCGATAGAAATCACAACACAGGCCCCTGTAAGTGATTACCGTTTAGTAGAGCGCTTTTCAACAATACTCAAGCAAGATAACAACGATTATGTTCGTACTCTTGCTAGCCAAGGCTTGATAAATCAATACTACCAAGCAAAAGGCACAAAAAATGGGGATATTCAGCAAGTAGCTGAGCAAATTTTATCCCTATATCAAAATACCTCTGACGAAAAAGTGAAATCACTTTTACATGAAATGGTGGGTGACGAAGTAATGCTAGAAGAATTACGTAAACATTCGCAGGGCTGAGCCTAAAAGAGTTAATAAGCAACCTAAACTCAAGCTAAGTCATTAAAAAGGTCACCCAGAGTGACCTTTTATTTTAGGCATTAAAAAACCCGAGGCTAAGCTCGGGTTTTTTGCCAATAATTAGCTAAGCTAATAATTACGCTACGATAATTGCTACAAAGCACCTACGCCTAAGGTAAGAGCGCCACCTTCATATGACACTTTTCTTCAGGCATTAAAAAAGGCCACCTAAGTGACCTTTTTCTAATAATTAACTTTAAGGTTAATTATTACGCTACGATAGTTGCTACAAAGCACCTACGCCTAAGGTAAGAGCGCCACCTTCATATGACACTTTTCTTCAGGCATTAAAAAAGGCCACCTAAATGACCTTTTTCTAATAATTAACTTTAAGGTTAATTATTACGCTACGATAGTTGCTACAACACCAGCACCTACAGTACGGCCACCTTCACGGATAGCAAAACGAAGACCTTCATCCATCGCGATTGGCGCGATTAGAGTTACAGTCATCTTGATGTTATCACCAGGCATTACCATTTCTACGCCATCTGGTAACTGTACGTCACCTGTTACGTCAGTTGTACGGAAGTAGAACTGTGGACGGTAACCTTTGAAGAATGGAGTATGACGACCACCTTCATCTTTCGAAAGTACGTATACTTCTGAAGTGAATGTAGTATGTGGGTTGATTGAACCAGGCTTAGCTAGTACTTGACCACGTTCAACGTCTTCACGTTTAGTACCACGTAGAAGTGCACCGATGTTTTCGCCAGCACGACCTTCGTCAAGAAGCTTACGGAACATTTCAACACCAGTACAAGTAGAACGAGTTGTATCATTGATACCAACAATTTCTACTTCGTCATTGATGCGGATGATACCAGCTTCAACACGACCAGTTACAACAGTACCACGACCCTGGATTGAGAAAACGTCTTCGATAGGCATGATGAAAGGCTTATCGATGTCACGCTCTGGCTCTGGGATGTAAGTATCAAGTGCGTTTGCAAGCTCAACAATCTTATCTTCCCACTCTTTCTCGCCTTCTAACGCTTTAAGCGCAGAACCAGCGATTAGAGGTAAGTCATCACCTGGGAAATCGTATTCTGAAAGAAGTTCACGAACTTCCATTTCTACTAGTTCAAGTAGCTCTTCGTCATCAACCATGTCACATTTGTTCATGAACACGATGATGTAAGGAACGCCAACCTGACGAGAAAGAAGGATGTGCTCACGCGTTTGTGGCATAGGGCCATCAGTCGCAGCAACTACTAAGATCGCGCCGTCCATTTGAGCAGCACCAGTGATCATGTTTTTAACATAATCGGCGTGACCAGGACAATCTACGTGCGCGTAGTGGCGTGAAGGAGTATCGTATTCAACGTGAGACGTTGAAATAGTGATACCACGTTCGCGCTCTTCTGGAGCGTTATCGATTGATGCGAAATCTTTAGCAACACCGCCGTATACTTTTGCAAGTACGTTAGTGATTGCTGCAGTTAGTGTAGTTTTACCGTGGTCAACGTGGCCAATTGTACCAACGTTTACGTGCGGTTTTACGCGTTCAAACTTTTCTTTTGCCATGACGGAACCTATCAGTTTTGTGTATCTAAATTACATATGAAAATAATCCACCAGAGGTAGATTAAGTTAATTTTTTCAAATAGTATTTTCTGACAGATAAAGGAAGTAATCAAGGAGATTCTTAGGACTGGTGCTGATAGGCAGAGTCGAACTGCCGACCTCACCCTTACCAAGGGTGCGCTCTACCAACTGAGCTATATCAGCAACACAAGAACTGGAGCGGGCAGCGGGAATCGAACCCGCATCATCAGCTTGGAAGGCTGAGGTAATAGCCATTATACGATGCCCGCATAAAAATCTGTTCTTAAACTACCTCTAACCGTCAAGAATAAAAAGTGGTGGAGGGAGCTGGATTCGAACCAGCGAAGGCTGAGCCGTCAGATTTACAGTCTGATCCCTTTGGCCGCTCGGGAACCCCTCCACGATAATTCTCTACTAATTCACTTCCGGTAAAAGGAAAGTGGTGCCGACTAACCGAGTCGAACGGTTGACCTACTGATTACAAGTCAGTTGCTCTACCAGCTGAGCTAAGTCGGCACTGCTTTAGTACGGGGCGAGATATTAGAGTAAGGTTTATTGGGATGCAACTATAAAATCAAAAAAAGTGTAATTTTTTAGTTTAAATGCTCAATATTCATGCGAAAACACATTTTTTGTACTTTTTTATGCTGTTTTGCTTAGTTCGTACCAATAATTTAATCCCTTCATTACGAGCAATGAATCAAAAATACTTTCTTCAAATTGCTGTTGTAATAGCGAACCATAGCCCCCAGCAAAAATAATCTGCACTGCTTGGTCTGCTTTTTGGGCATTTAAATGTAACTTGGCTTGTTCAATTGCCCCTATGGTTGCCACTAAAGCACCATTTTTTAAACCATTAGGCGTATTTTTACCCAGTTCATTGGTAAATGGAGTTTTACCATCATCAAAAACACCCTGGGTGTTTTGTGTAAGCGATGAGGTCATTAAATCAAGCCCGGGTAAAATCCAACCACCTAAATGCAGCCCTTCACAATTGAGTACATCAATTGTGGTTGCGGTGCCCGCATCAACAACTATAAATGCTTTGTTAGGGTATAGTTTAAATCCCGCGATTAATGCCAGCCATCTATCTATACCTAAATTACCCACATGCTCGTAAGCGCATACAAGATCTCCAAGTTTTTTGCTTACCTTGGCTTCAAAACAATTAATACTATTACTTGCCGCTTGCGTGAGAATATCGTTTAGTAAATCACTGCGCCCTACACAGGCATAAATCACTTCGGTGATTTTTAACCAAGGTAGGTTATTTATATCTGCTGACTGTGATTGTTCGCTATGCCAAAGTACAGCTTTTAACGATGTATTACCCACATCTATCAGTAATTTCATATTTGCGCCTTTCTAAGGGAGACTTCGCCCCCGTAATAGCTTTTCACTTCGCCATCTTGTCGAATCCGTATGCCTCCTTGTGGATCGATTCCCTCACATATTCCACGCCAGCTTCTATGACCTGTATTTAGCTCAACGCACTCACCTGCAAATGCATTAAGCGAATTCCATTGCTCATACATTGCATGTAAGCCAGTTTGACGGTATTGAACCAAGCGCTGCTCTAAATAATAGGTAAGCGATGCCACCAGCTGGTTTTTATCGAGCTGCTGAGCATGTTGACTTAAATCGGTCCATGCTTGATCTATATGTTGACTAAAGCTCTGTGGCATTTGTAGGTTTATACCTATACCTATTACGAGCTGACACGGCCCTTGTGGCTGCCCATCAAGTTCAACCAATACGCCAGCTAACTTTTGCTTATTCAAGTAAATATCATTTGGCCACTTCAGTTCTGCTTCAATACTATAAAGCGCTTTAATAGCATCATATACAGCTAAGCCAACAGCAATAGATACCCCCATTGCAGCTTGAATACCATCATCTAATCGCCAAAAATAGCTATAATACAAATTGGCACCAAATGGCGATTGCCATACGCGCCCACGACGCCCTCGTCCTGCTTGCTGCATTTCAGCAACAATTACAGTACCTGACTCAAGCTCTGTTTTACTTTGTATGCGGCGCATTAACTCACTATTAGTTGAGTCAATTATAGGGTGCACTTCTACACTCGCTGTTTGTGCACCTAATGCCATGTAATGTTGTTGTATTTTTGATTGATTTAAAAGCCCTGCGTAGTTATTTAAGCGATACCCTTTACCTGTTACTTTAAAAATATCTAAACCCATATCTTGTAAACTTTGCACATGCTTACTTATTGCTGCACGACTGATACCTAACTGTTCACCCAGCGCTTGGCCAGATACGAAGCCACCTTGATTTAAGGCATTTAAAATGGCGAGTTTATTACCATCAGGTGCTTTCACTATGCAGGCTCTCCATATATTTGGCATTCGCTATCTTTATTAATTAAGCGCACTTCGTGCTCTAGCACTATGTTATATTTAGCAAACACGGTATGTTGGATATGTCTAATCATCGTTATGAGGTCACTTCCTTCACTATTTCCATGATTAACTAGTACCAAGGCCTGCTGCTTATGCACCTCAATACCCGCTACTCTATGCCCTTTTAAACCGACTTGGTCAATTAACCAACCTGCCGCTACCTTATGATGGTTTTGCCCGTATTTATAATGAGGTAAATCTGCAAACGACTTTAATAGATCAGCCAGCTGTTGGTTGGTTATTATAGGATTTTTAAAAAAGCTGCCGGCATTCGGTAAAATGTAAGGGTTTGGCAATTTGCTATTGCGCGTTTGTATTACTTGATCGAACACTGCACGAGGCGTAATAGTAGCTAGTTGCTGTAACGGGCCATAACTTAAAACTGGTTGCCATTTTTTAGGTATGGCAAAATACACCTGTGTAATAACCGCTTTATTTTTTAACGCATGTTTAAAAATAGAATCGCGATAGCCAAATTGACACTGCTCGTTAGTTAACGTCATCATCGCTTTATTAGCTATATCAAAATACTCAACTGATTCTATAAACTTGGCGAGCTCTACACCATATGCACCAATATTCTGTACTGGTGATGCACCAACAGTACCTGGAATAAGTGCTAAGTTTTCAAGCCCTGGGATGTTTTTATCTAATAAATGACTCACTAATTGGTGCCAATTTTCGCCTGCTGCAACACAAATTAAATAATCGTTCTCGCGTTCATTAATTTTAATGCCTTTGGTCGCCATTTTAATAACGCTACCAAGATAATCGTTCAAAAATACAGTATTACTGCCTTCACCTAATAAGCAAAAAGGTAGCGTAAAGCTTTGTGTTTTTAGTTGATCAAGATGAGTTATTTCAACAAAATTTTGGCATTGATTATTTAATGCAAATGTATGTAAATGTTGTAATGCGTGCGCCACAAAGCTCTCTAAATATACCGGTAACTAATCGTGATAGTTTACCCCATCGTCGCAAATTGCGCATCAGAATGTAAAAATTGCTCAACCCTCTTACTCAATCATGATATAAAACCAGCACTTTTTATTTGTGTTTAGGGTAATTATGAAAATTAAACCTCTTTTTTTAAGCCTCGCTATGGCCGGTATGTGTTCGCAAGCAATGGCTAATGCGATTGATCAAAACTCATACGCCAATCTTGATGATGTTATTACGACTCACTTAAGCCTTGATTTAGATGTCGATTTTGCCGACAAGCAGTTAGAAGGTTTTGTTGAGCACACTCTTCAGTGGAATAACAGCAACAGTAAAACACTCGTACTTGATACCCGTGACTTAGACATTGATAAAGTAATGTACCAAGACCAAAGCGGTAACTGGCACAAAGCTAAATTCGATTTAGCTAAACGTGACGATGTGAAAGGCTCAAAACTTACTATTAAGTTTAAAAGCCAAGCTAAAATAGCCCGTATTTACTATAACAGCCGCCCAGAAGCATCTGGTCTGCAATGGTTAACACCAGAGCAAACGGCAAGTAAAACGCACCCATTTATGTACAGCCAATCGCAAGCGATTCATGCACGTAGTTGGATCCCTGTACAAGATACGCCAGCAATGCGTGTAACGTACTCTGCCCGTATTCATACACCAAAAGACATTCGCGCTGTAATGAGTGCCGACAATAAAGACGCACTTTATAAAGATGGCGATTACCACTTTGCTATGCCGCAAGCTATTTCACCTTATCTAATTGCTATTGGCGCGGGTAACTTAGAATTTAAAGCCATGTCACATCAAACTGGTATTTTTGCAGAGCCGACCATTTTAGAAGCCTCAGTTGCTGAGTTTGACGACACTCAAGCGATGATAGACAAAACCAATGCGATGTACGGCGAATATGCTTGGGGCCGTTACGACTTACTCATGCTACCGCCTAGCTTTCCGTTTGGTGGCATGGAAAACCCACGTTTATCGTTTATTACACCTACCGTAGTGGCAGGCGACAAAAGCTTAGTTAACTTAATTGCGCATGAGCTTGCTCATTCTTGGTCTGGAAACTTAGTCACTAACGCAACGTGGGAAGATTTATGGTTAAACGAAGGTTTTACCTCATACGTTGAAAACCGCATTATGGAAGAAGTGTTTGGCCGTGACCGCGCTGTTATGGAACAAGCATTAGATTCTGCAGGCCTTCGCGCTCAGCTTAAAACGATTGATGCGCCAGATACACGCCTTAATTTAAAACTAAACGGCCGCGATCCAGACGATGCGTTTAGCTCAGTGCCTTACACTAAAGGTCAGTTATTTTTAATCTACCTAGAAAACAAATATGGTCGTGACAAGTTTGACCCATTTGTAAAAGCATATTTTAAAGAGTTTTCGTTTAAATCACTGACAACTGCGCAATTTGTAACTTATATAAAAGCTAACTTAATTGAAAAGTATCCGGGCGTTGTAAGCATGGACAAAGTAAATGAGTGGATTTTTGAACCAGGCTTACCAAATGATGCGCCAAATCCTACTTCTGATGCATTTGATAAAGTAGACACTGCAACAGCAGCATGGTTAAAAGGCGACACAACGGCTGCTCAATTACCAACTACTGATTGGTCTGTCCATGAATGGTTACACTTTTTAAATAACTTACCACGTGATTTAAGCCAAGATCATATGGAAGAGCTAGATAATGCGTTTAACTTAACGCAATCAACCAATGCTGAGCGTGCATTTGCATGGTTTATGCTTGCTGTAGGTAATGGCTATCAACCAATTTACCCTGCACTTGATGCGCACTTATCTGGCATAGGCCGTCGCAAGTTAATTGTACCTTTGTATAAATCACTGATCACTAACGGTAAAAAAGATTGGGCGCAAAGCGTGTACTTAAAAGCACGTCCGGGTTATCACCCGCTTGCACAAGGCACCATTGACGCATTATTTGAATAAATAATAGTGTTATACCAATTTTATTAAAAACATGATCATTCTAGCGTATTAAATAACTCACTAACGACGTTAAAAATTATTTATATAGAACAACTATGTATCATAATTTTAGCCTTGTTATTACGCTATTTTCTTATCGCTATAATAGATCACTAATTTAATGTAATTGGTATTACCAATAAACTAAAAAGGGCCAATTTGGCCCTTTTTTAATAACTTTATTTTGTTACTTTTTCTAAAAATGCTTTTTGCTGAGCTGGTGTTGCTTGTTGCCACCAAAAATCAAGCATATCGGCCGCACTTGGCATGCCTTTTCCGTTAATCGGCGCTATTGGCTTAATCACTTGAGGTTTTAATAGGCTGGTTTGATGCGCAGCAGCCAACTTAGCTGGCATCGCACTCGCCAACTCACTGTTAGAGATTGTCTCAAGCGGTACCGCTAGTGGGTTATCTTTTGTTTTTAGGCTTACCTCTGGTGCTTGTGCAAATGCTTTTGCTGATATCGCATTGCTAGCACGATTAAATACTAGCGTATAATTTTTACCTGCCTCTATCGTCACATCAACCCAAAATGGCTCCGACTCAACAACTTCGTGCGTATCGTAATCATCCTCATATAAATCAGTGTATTTTAGCCTTAACTGATAGGTTCCTGGCGCAAGCTCTAAATCATCAACACGGCTAAATAATGAGCTTTCAATAATGCGCTCACCTACTTGTAATGGCACAAACTCTTCAGGAAAATGAATATTCTCTGCCACACTCGATACACTAAACAACAATGCAACTGCACTGCTTAAAAACATTAATTTACGCATATTAGCTCCTTTATTTAATTTCAGTTTGACACTGCTTTGAAAGTTTGTCATTAGTGAGTTTAAACTTCGCAACACTTAATTAGGAACAAACATGAGCCAAGAGACTATTTTCACTAAAATAATAAATCGTGAAATTCCTGCTGATATCATTTACGAAGACGATGACACACTTGCGTTTAAAGATATTAATCCTCAAGCGCCATTTCATGTATTAATTATTCCCAAGCAAGAAATTGCCACTATAAATGATATAAATAATGAAAACTCACACTTAGTTGGTAATTTGTACACTGTTGCCGCAAAACTAGCCAAGCAAAACAACTTTGCTGACGACGGCTACCGCGTTGTTATGAATTGCAATGAACATGGTGGGCAAACTGTATACCACATACATTTACACATGCTCGCAGGCAAAGAAATGGGCTGGCCTCCATACCAAGATACTAAAAAAGTGATTATATAAAATAAGCATATTTGGTATTTTATTCAGAATGAAATTACAAGTGTTATAAAAACCGCTGTCACAAAGTGAATAAAAATTACTTATTTGCAACATTTTGTGTTTAAATAACCGTAAAATCGTACTTGTTTTTAAGTAAAACACCATATTTCTAATACTAAAGGTGTGGGAATCGTGATAAACTTAATCAGTCAGCTTCATATAAGAGTATAAAAAACATGAGCAGCTCTGCCTTTTTGCTATTAGATAAAGAGCCAATTAACACTATTGGCATTAACGTTTTAGAACCTTTGTTAAAAACACAAGGCCTTGACGTAACCACAGGTACTAATATTTTAGATATACCTGAAGGAACTCGATTACTGTTTATTGAAACATCAAGCAAAGATGCATGGGGGAAGCTAAAAGAACAGCTAGTCAACCTACGTATCAAATGCGATATCATATTATTTAACTTAGATGAAAACCCAGAGCTAGCGAACCGCGCCTTATTAAGTGGTATTCGCGGCGTATTTTATACGACCGATAACGCGGATGTATTAATGAAAGGTATTCGCCTACTAATGGAAGATCAGCTTTGGTATCGTCGCGACATAATGTGTAATGCATTAAACCGTATGTTGCAGTTTAATAAAGACGCGCTTCATAAGCTTACCGAAGGTGATATAGAGCCTGTTAAACTCACTAAGCGAGAAAAAGCAATTATTTCGTTAATGAGTAATGGTTCTAAAAATAAAGAAATTGCTGAAGAACTTAGCATTAGCCCACACACAGTAAAAACACACTTATACAGCGCATTTAGAAAAACAAAATGCCGTAACCGTATTGAGTTGTTATCTTGGGCACAGCAAAACATACCAGACGAAATTCGTTAAAAACATTTCGTTTTATTAAAAACAGACACCTTAAGTGTCTGTTTTTGTATGTGCTGATAACATTTAAAATTATACCAATCTGCTGGAACTTTGATGCTCGACTCTTTTACTCTTTATTTTGCCAGCATAGCTATTATGATTGTAATGACCTTGCTCAACTTTTTAACTTGGCGCACAAATAAGCAAATTCCTGGCACATTACTCTATATTTTTTACCCTGTTTTATTATTAAGCTCTATTATTGGTTTTACTATAATAGGCAACACGCACAATCTAGCGATTATTAGCATTTCCAGTAGCATGATGTTCGCAGCCTCAATTGTACATTGCTTATCACTGAGCCAATTTTTGAACTACCAAGGACTTGGTTTCAAGCTATTTTGCTCTGTTACCGCTTTTAGTATGTTAATACTGGGCTATTACACCTTTATTGATCCATCTTTGCATGAGCGAGTCGTTGCATCAGACATTCAGCACATAGCAGAAGCCGGATTCTTACTGTTTATTTTTATTAAGTTTGCCCGTAAACCCTACCCTAACGGCAGTATTTTATACATTATTATTTTAAGCCTTGTTGCATTTGGCTTTATTGGGCGGTCATTATTTATGGACAGCATTGAAGAACAAAGCTTACTCACAAGCGGCTGGTTTAGTTCGTTGCTATTTTTAAATGGTGTTATTGCGCCTATGTTTTATGCTGCGGGAATGGCGCTATTATGTAACGAACGTCGAGAGCAGCACCTCAATAAATTAGCCGATAAAGCACAAAAAGATCTAGAAATACGCGGACTCTTTTTATCGACCATAAGTCACGAAATACGCACTCCCCTTAACGGTATTTTAGGCAGTGCTCAGCTGGTCATGAACCAAACCAGCGATACCCGCAATAAAGCCTATTGCGAGGCGATTATAAATTCTGCCGAGTCACTTAACCTACTAGTCGACAAAGTGCTTGATTATGCAAGCTTAGATCAAAGTGACGAAGCCCTTTACGAAGAAGACATAGAATTTAAAACTTGGCTTAACAATCTATGTTTATTACTGAGTCCTCTTGCCGAACAAAAACAGCTTACATTTGAATTAACATGTAATATTCCCGAACAGGCCTGCTACTATTGCGATCAGCAAAAACTTAGGCAAATTATTATTAATTTAGTCGGTAATGCCATTAAATTTACTGACCACGGATGCGTCAAAATTCAAGTTGATTTAGTTTTAGAAAAACAGCTTGAGCACACACTAAAAATTAGCGTGAAAGACTCTGGGCCTGGTATTGAAAGCGAAGAAATAGCCTACTTAACTGAACCTTATGTGCAAAGCAGCGCCGGAAAAGAAAAAGGCGGCACCGGTCTTGGCTTAGCGATAACCAGTCGCTTACTTGAAAAACTAAGCAGCCGATTAGAAATTGATAGCCAGCTCGGTACAGGCAGTGTATTTAGCTTTACCGTAACGTTTACTTTGGGCGAACTGAGTTTAGTTGAGCAACGTCATCAAACTAAAGATTACTTAACAGGCCTTGATATATTGCTTGTAGAAGATTTAGATTTAAACCAAAAAATTGCTATAGAATTTATGGCCGACGACGAACATAAAATTAAGCTAGCAAAAGACGGGAAAAGCGCAATAGAGCTTATGCAAGCTCATCACTTTGACGTAGTACTACTTGATATGAACTTACCTGACTTAACCGGTCAAGAAGTACTAAAACGCCTAAAACGCATTGATCACAAAAATCAGCGAACCCCAGTACTTGCTTTTACTGCCAGCCTTAGTCCTGACGAAGTTAAAGAGTATTTAGAATTAGGGATAAAAGATATAGTCGGCAAACCAATTAAGCATCAAAAGCTTCGCCAAGCACTTAGTGACTCCCAATCAAATCAAACAGCTAACATTACCGTTGAATTAATAGATACGCTATACGACAAAACAGCCGCCGAAACACTAACAAGTTCATTTAGTGAAGATGAGGTGTCGTCGATTTATAATGAATTTGTGCTTTCGGCACGTAATAAACTTATTCGCTGTCAAAATTTGATCGCTCAGCAACCAGAGCAATGCATTAAACTTTTACATCGCCAAGCAAGTACCGCTCTGCAACTTGGTTTTAATCGCTATGGCATTGAGCTTAAAAAAATAGAGCGCCGTTTACTCGATAAAAAACCTCTCAACAATTCACTTAACGAAGCGCTAGAACTATGGCAAAAAAGCTTAGAGGAATATTTAAAGTTTGTACGCGGGCAGTTAGAGTGAAATTAAAAAAGCGTTAAGATTTTTTTATATTGCACTTCGCGTTAATCAAATCTCGCTATCTCTTCAAAGTTAAGACCTGTGAAACCATGTGCTCGCAAGGCACAAAAGAGGTTTAAAGAAATATCTTTATCATTTATACGAGAATCAAAAACATATGTACCTTCAAAGCAATCCTCTGCCATTTTAAATATACAGCTATGCTTCGGTAACTTTTCTTTTTTGAATACCGCTTTTTGTAACCCAATATTTAAACTGGGTAACATAAAAGTACTCATTTCAACATCCAACATACCCTCTACTTTTCGAGTGATGTTGTAAAAGTACCAATTGTCATTGCTGACATAGAAAGGAAGTAGCTCGCCAGAATCTTCAAAAAGTTCAGCTAATTCATTTGCAACATGATCCCTTATAGCAAGGCCTTGTAAATTAATTGCAGTGAAATCACCTAAAGGAGCCTCTTTTTCATTATTATAATGGGCACTAAAATTTATCAGTGTAGACTCTTTTGTAGAAGTATCAGGTTTCCATAACTTAGATTCACATAAAGTTTCATCATCAGGAAAAATGACTCTGTAATGATTAACATCTGGCGTAATTTTATAAATTACTTTACTCATAGATATCAAAACGCCCTTTTTGACATAACTTTGGTTTTTTAATCTCTGCCATATTTGTCATCAAATCGCTCTATATCGTTTTCATCAAGCACTGCACCCGTTTGCACCTCTATGACAATTAACAGCTCTTTTTGATTATTAGCCAAGCTATGGATTTGCTGTGCAGCGATATAACACGACTGGTCATGCGTTAATGTATAGGCTTGCTTGTTAATACATACATCTGCAATACCCGAAACTACAACCCAATGTTCAGCCCGATACTGATGGCGCTGCGTCGACAGTTTAGCTCCACTATTAACAGTAATTTTTTTAACTTTAAAGCCAGTGCCTTCAACCAAAGTACGGTAATTCCCCCATGGGCGAAAAACCACTTGATGATGGTTAAGTTTATCAGCCTGTGTTGTAGCAATTTGCTTAAGTAACAAAGGCAGAGAGTCCAGCTCATGTTGGCTTGCGATTAACGTGGCATCATGAGTATGAATAATCGCTAAATCACTTACCCCAAGCGTAGCTATTGTGTGCTCAGCCTCATTAATAACTAAGTTGTTAGTACTTTTTTGAGCCATGTAATTAGCATTCAAACTATTACCGTTTTCATCCTTTTTTGTAAGTCTGTCAAGGGATGAAAAGCTACCAACATCACTCCACTTTAAATCAACAGGCATGACGACCACATTGTTACTACGCTCTAAAATAGCGTAATCGATAGAGTCATTAGGGCAGCTTTCAAGCGCACTTTTATGTGGCCGTGTAAAACCTAAATCTTTAGTAAATTTGGCTGCTTGCTCCACGCTAGTTGCTATTTTTGGCGCAAAACGTGCTAACTCTTTCAAATAGACTGTTGGGGTAAATAAAAACATGCCGCTATTCCAGCTATAACCACCTTGAGCTAAATAGCGAGTTGCTGTGTCTAAGTTAGGTTTTTCTTTAAATTGGGCAACATCGAAGCAACCTGTATTTGTAATGGCTGCCCCCTGTTTTATATAACCATAACCTGTGTGAGGCCCTGTTGGCGTAATTGCAAATGTCACAATTTTACCTTGAATAGCCAGTTCTGCAGCACTCTTTAATTGCTTTATTAGTTTATTAAAATCTTCAATATGATGATCGGCTGGCATCACTAACATCGGCCCTGTAATACCATTTTGCAGTGCGTAATACGCTGCAAGAGCAATCGCCGGCGCAGTATTTTTACCTTGTGGCTCTAACAATATTGCTTGTGGCCTTGCTTGCTCACTTTGTTCAGCGGCAATAAACCGGTGCTGCTCGTTGCACACTAAAATAGCGTTACTAAACTGATTACCAGAAACACGTGCAAGCGTGCTTTGCAGTAATGACGTATTTTCACTAAGCAGCGGTAAAAACTGCTTAGGCATTGCTTGGCGAGAAAGCGGCCATAAGCGAGAGCCTATGCCACCAGCTAAAATTACAGGAGTGATTAAAGTATTCATACGAAAATTTGCCGCCAACAGAAAATATCAGCAACTATTTTAACACTTTATTGGCTCGACGCTAAATTAACGCGCCCTACATTAATGTAAAAGGGTCTGCGTCTAAATAGGCAGGAAACGCTGCTTTAAACTCATCCAGTGGCGTTTTTTCAAGCGTTATAGTAACTAGCTGCTCGGTATTATCTTGCGCTTTTGCGAGTGTACCGCCTTTAAAATCGTATACAGCTGTACCACCGTTATGTGCAATACCGTTACCGTCTTCACCTACGCGATTCACGCCCACTACGTAGCACAAGTTCTCTATTGCACGCGCCATGAGTAACGTATCCCAAATATGGCGACGCACAGCAGGCCAATTTGCTACGTTTATCATTACATCGTAGTCGTTGTTATTACGTTGAAATACCGGAAAGCGTAAGTCGTAACACACCTGAGGCAATAATTTAAAACCGTTGATTTCAAAAACTTTACGCGCTTGCCCAGCGACAACAAAATCGCCTTCATTACCTAGGCGAAATAAATGGCGTTTATCGTAATAACTTACATCTCCACTGGGTTTAACCCAATAAAATCGATTCGCTTTTTTATCACCTTGCACAACCAATACCGACCCTGCCACAACCGCATTATGCTTATGTGCTTGCGCTTTTAGCCACATAAGTACTTTGCCATTTTCGGGTTCTGCACAGTCTAGGTTTATAGCAAAGCCAGTCGAAAATGTTTCGGGTAATAAAATGAGATCTGGCCGTTTAGTAATAGCGTCGAGCTGTTTATCAAAAATGGCTAAGTTAGCATCTTTGTCAAGCCAATGTAGCGAGCTTTGTAGTAGTACTAACGTTAAATGTGACATAGCGATAGAAAACCTTTATTAAATATTTACCGGTAAGGAAATGACCTTTGAGCAAAACTTCCAATGAGTTACCTTAGGGCGTGTCTCCATAAGCAGAATAACTTTAGTATTCGTTAAATGGTTCAAATCAATAACATCAACAAGGCTCAGTGGTGCTCTGCTTCTAATGGTTTCAATCACCTTTTTATCTAACTCACTTATAGTTTTCGTACATTTTATCTAGCGGTTCTGAAAGGCCGCTTTCTTGCACTATACGTACATGCTCACCCTTTAATTCGCGAGCACTACTAACACCACAAGAGTGTGCAATGAGTCCTGCACCATAATGAACATACTTATTATAGTTAGCTACTCGCTGCGCTTTATCGGCCACATTTAAACCTCGTTGCAACCGCTCATTATGCGTAGTGATCCCCGTAGGACAGGTATCTTTATTACACTGCATAGCCTGAATACAGCCAAGAGCAAACATATGACCCCGTGCTGATACTACAAAATCAGCGCCAAGTGCTAGTGCCCAAGCAACCTTTGAAGGGACTATTAGTTTGCCTGAAGCAATAATTTTAATACGATCTCGAAGCCCGTGTTTTTTAAGCATACTGACAACTAACGGTAAACTTTCACGCAGTGGTAAACCCACCGAATCCATAAGAGGTTGCGGAGCTGCACCAGTCCCTCCATCAGCACTATCAATGGTAATAAAGTCAGGTGCTGACTCTATACCTCGGTGATTAATTTCAGCAAACAAAGTTTCTAACCACCCGTAAGCACCAATGACCGCTTTAAAACCCGTTGGCTTTCCAGTCGCGTTACGCACCATAGCAATCATATCGAGAATATCGCCTGGGTTTTTAATTTCGGGATGACCGTTAGGACTGATAGAGTCTTGCCCTTCTGGTATGCCTCTGATATTTGCTATTTCGGCGTTAACTTTTCGCCCAGGTAACATACCGCCTTTTCCTGGTTTAGCCCCTTGACTCATTTTTAACTCAAACATTTTTACTTGTTCATGAGCGGCTACTTCTTTGAGTTTTTCAGTACTTAAGTTTCCGTGTTCATCGCGCACACCGTATTTAGCGGTACCAATTTGAAAGACTAAATCAGCTCCACCTTCTAAATGATAAGGGCTCAAGCCACCTTCGCCGGTGTTCATCCAGCAACCGGCTAACTTTGCCCCTTTTGATAAAGCACGTACAGCAGGTTTTGAAAGTGCACCAAAGCTCATACCCGAAACATTAAAGAGTGAATTTGTGGTGTAAGGCTTCTTGCAATAAGGCCCTAAAGTCACATTACTAGGATCGAGCGCTTCTTCGTCAAGCGTGGGGAATGCACAGTTCATAAACATGACGGTGCCTGTTACTTCTAAGCTTTGTGTAGAGCCAAATGCAGCTGTGCGTTCAACATCTTTTGCAGCACGATAAACCCAACTGCGTTCTGCACGGTTAAATGGCATTTCTTCTCGGTCTTGAGCAAAAAAATACTGTCTAAAAAACTCACCTTGGCGCTCAAAAAAGTATCGAAAGCGACCAATTACAGGGTAATTACGCCTGATCGCATGCTTAGTTTGTGTCACATCACGAATATAAAAAATAATGACTGTTAACACTAATAACCCTAAAAAAACAATAAACATACTCGCAAATACATCAATACTAAACATTATAAAATTGCTCATCGAAGGCCCCTTGATGGCTGTTTCTAAAATAAAAAAGTGCTATGCCCACCAAAATGACATAACACTTTTATTTGTTCAAGACTTTAACCGTTTTGTGGTTAACTCTGTTGCTTTGCCAACTCAGCTTTTATATACAAACGCACCTGTGTCTCCAGTACTGATAATGGCACTGAACCATGGCGTAAAACTTGATTATGAAACTCACGTATGTCAAAGTTTTTCCCTAGTGCTTGTTCTGCCTCAGCCCGTAAACCCTTAATTGTTAATTCACCAATTTTATAAGATAGCGCTTGTGCAGGCCACGAAATATAGCGGTCTGTTTCGGTTTCTACATTATGTAGCGAAAGTGCAGTGTTTTCGCTCATAAAATTCATTGCCCGCTCTTTGCTCCAGCCATACATATGCATTCCGGTATCAACAACTAAACGCGCAGCTCGCCACATTTCATACGTTAAACGCCCAAATTGACTATAGGGATTTTGATAAAAACCAGCTTCGATTCCTAAATATTCAGAGTAAAGCCCCCAGCCCTCACCAAATGCTGATAAATAAGCATCGCGACGATAGCTCGGTAAGTTTTCTAGTTCTGCATTGAGTGAAATTTGTAAATGATGCCCAGGTACCGCCTCATGTAAAGTAAGCGCTTCTAAAACATACAAAGGTCGCTTGTCGAGTGCATAAGTGTTAACCCAATAATAACCAGCCTCATCGTCTCGATTGGAACCAAAATAGCGACCTGTTGTGTATTTAGGCGCAATGTTTGCTGGTACTGGCGCTACCCCATAAGGTTTACGTGGCAAAGTATTGAATAACTTAGGAAGCTGAGCATCCATTTTTTTTGCAATGTAAGCGGCCTCTTTTAAAAGCTGCTCTGCTGTGGTGGCATAAAACTGTGGATCCGTACGTAAAAAGTGAATAAATTCGGCAAACGTGCCTTTAAAACCCACTTCTTTTATGACATCTTCCATTTCACTACGAATACGAGCGACCTCTTGTAGGCCTAGCTCATGAATCTCTTTAGGTGTCATTTGAGTCGTAGTGTAGTGCTTAGCTCTATTTTTATAAAAAGCTTCACCGTTGGGTGTTTCTGATATACCAATACTTGTGCGTGCGCCTAGTCGGTACTGCTGCGTAAAAAATGCTAAATAGTGTTTATAAGACTGTATAACCTTTTCTTTTATAATGACTTCAGCTTTTTTCTGTAGCGCTTTAAATTCACTGTCGCTTAAACCTGCTGTATTCGTTAAAAAGGGTTTATAAAACTCAGACGTCGTCACATCATCGACTATGTAGGCGCTAATTGACTCTTCATAACCTTTTAATACAGTTTGGGGCTGAGTAAGACCCGTCTCGAGACCTTTTTTCATCCAATAGATATTTTGTTCAAAAAAACGAGGCACTTGCACTAATTGTGCTAAATAAGTTTGATAATTTTGCTGCGTTTTATACTGCGAGCTATTTACGATGTACGATAAGCCCGAATGAAAACCATACTCGGATGTAAGCGGCATATAGTGTGCATTAAATACATATTCATCAACGCTATTTTGTATTTGCGCTCTAATAATACTGAAATTTATTTGATTCTCATCACTTAATTTTTCAACGTTTATGACATCTAGTTCAGCAAGTAACTGTATTTTGTTGTTATATTCTCTTGCTAAAAACTCGGGTGACAAATTTGCTAACAAATAACCATCCACCCCTTCTAAATTACTGTATGGGCTGATGCTTTGCCTGTAATCAACAATATTTCCCGCTACTTTTGTAAACTGTTGGTCGGCATTGAACGTTGTTATTTGGCACGCACTTAGCGTGCATAAAAGCACCCCACAAAAAAAAGATTGGCGTAGTGGTCGCAGTACAGAATGGCTCATTATAATTAACTTCAGGATATAATATATTTTACAAAAATATCGAAGGTCAAATAAATAGCAAGTAAATGAGACCAAGTTCAGTATTACAATATAACTCACGCCCATTAGCCAATTGCCTTTAGCTGATTAATTTTTAGCTTAAAAAAGCTAAAATTGATGGTAAAATCAGCTATCAAGTTGCCAAAATGAATATTTAAGTTCCTAAGTATCCGTTTTTACTTTTAAATAGTAACCATAACGATTACTGTAGTAAAAAAGAATAAAAGCTTGGATGCAAAACCACCTCAAGGATTGAGTTATTTTAATTGGCACTTGCATGTACTTAGTTGGTATTTACAAATGATGTTCCATGACTCCATGGCTGTAGCACAAGAAAAAATGACTAAAGTGTGTATGTTTTTAGAGCGTTATGCTCTACCCCCTACACCACTTAATTTTCAGGTTGTTTATACCTATATTAGCCAAATAAATAGTGCGCTGAATAATGAAGTAGATCGTAAGATTGCTGAAGATGAATACATAGATAGTATTTTAATCGAGCATCTATACTTTGAATTTTTAAATTTAGGGCATACAAAACAAGCATCAATCATTCAAAATGTTGATGTTGTAATAAATTCCCTCTCGTTAAGTGCACACAATACAGAAAAGCAAATTGTTCGTTTTGCTGACCACGTAAATGAATGCGTACATAGTTTTGATGAAAATAATGTAGAGCAAAGCCGCCTTGCACTAAAAACTCTCAGCGAGCAGACAAACGCTTTGCTTAAGCAGCAAAAAAAGTTTCAACAAGAATTGAGTAAGGCTAAACAGTTACATAATAAAACCCAAAAACAGCTTACCCAACTTCGCAAAGAGCATATTGTTGATAGTCAAACAGGGCTTTATAAACGCCACTACTTAACACAGCAAACGCAACTATGGACTAATCAAGAAAAATCTATTTGCGCCATTGCAATACAAATAGATAACCTTGACCACTTTACCGATAATTATGGTGACATGATCAGTGAGGTTATTTTAAATAAAGTAGCTAAACAAGTACAAAAATATGTATTTCAAAGTGGCTTAGCGGGTCGAACAGCAAAAGATCAATTTACCGTATTACTTACTGATATCGATCCTGAAACAGCGACATTAATCGCCGAAAAGGTACGTAATGGGGTAGAGAAGTTACGTTTTGTAAGCTCAAAAAGCGGCATTAAATTCCCAGCTATTAATTTATCGTTAGGTATTGCACAACATGACTTGGTAGACAACTTTAATCAACTTGCAAAAAAAGCATCTCAAGCAGCCTTTAAAGCCCGTTCACTTGGACAAAGCTGTTTTACAGCTGGGCATTAAATCACCTGGTAGATCATATTCAAATTGCACCCATACAGCACAATAAAGTACACTAAGCTCTATTGCCACGATAGGATTAATCATGAACGAGACACCAGAAAAGACCACGCATTTTGGCTATAAAACAGTAGCTGAAGACGATAAAGCATCATTGGTTGCAGATGTATTTCACTCAGTAGCAGCAAAATACGACGTGATGAACGATCTGATGTCTTTTGGTGTGCATCGCTTATGGAAACGCCAAACCATTGCGAGCTCTGGTGTACGTAAAGGCCATCATGTTCTTGATTTAGCTGGTGGTACAGGCGATTTAACGGCTAAATTTAGCCAACTAGTGGGTGAAACCGGCCAAGTTGTTTTAGGCGATATTAACTCTTCTATGCTAAAAGTTGGTCGTGAGAAACTGCATAACCTTGGTTTAGTAGGCAATATCGACTACGTGCAAATGAATGCTGAAATGCTGCCATTCCCAGATAACAGCTTTGATGTGATCACTATCGCTTTTGGTTTACGTAATGTAACCGATAAAGACAAAGCTCTTCGTTCTATGTACCGAATTTTAAAGCCGGGTGGCCGTTTGTTGGTCCTCGAGTTTTCAAAACCTGAGCATGAAATACTCAGTAAAGCCTACGATTTTTACTCATTCAATTTATTGCCAACAATGGGCAAACTAGTGGCTAATGACAGCGAGTCGTACAAATATTTAGCTGAATCTATTCGTATGCACCCAGACCAAGATACGTTAAAGACAATGATGGATGAAGCTGGCTTTGAACAAACAACTTATCAAAACCTAACAGGTGGTATTGTTGCACTTCACCGTGGTTTTAAATACTAAGGCAGAGAGTGATATGGTGCTTGAACAAGCAACTGAAAAAAATAATGATGCACTTGATACATCTACTTTTTTTATGCTACCAAACTTTGTACTTTCGCTTATTGAGCGCGTACTGAATCAAGCACTCAAACTCGACCCACAGCTTTTGCCAAAACTAAACGCTGTTAAGCAACAGCGCTTAGTTATTGAAGTGAGAGATTGGCAACAAACAATTCAACTTGTTTTCGCTGATGATAAACTGCATTTATATTCGGCGCAAAACAGCGACAATGCTGATTGTATGATTAGCGCTGATATTGATACGCTCATTGCACTCAAAAATCCAGCGATGCTTACGCAGCTTATACGCCAAGACAAACTCGATTTGCAAGGCGATTTACATATTGCTCAAACCTACAGTAATGCATTCTCTAGTTTAGATATTGATTGGCCAGAACAGCTATCAAAGCATATTGGCGATGCGCCAGCCCAGCAACTGTATTTACAATTAACCTCGCTTAAGCAGCAAGGCAGTAAAGTAAAAAAACAGTTAAGCACTACACTTACCAGTTTATGTCAAGATGAGCTTGCTATTACGATTCATCCATTAGAACTTGAGCAATTTAAACAACAAAACCGAGTACTTAAAAGTCAAGTTGCTGTTGTTGAACAGCGTATAAACGCCCTCCTAAACATTAAAACTCGCTAAGGATTTTTTGTGTCGACTGCACGATTGTATTACATCACTAAAACACTGCTTAGCTACGGGTTGGATGAGTTAGTTCCTAAACATAAAACGCCTTGGTTTGCCAAAATTGCACGAGGCAGCTTATTTTGGTTGCGCAATCAACATAAAGAAAAACCAGCAGGTTTGCGTTTACGCTTAGCATTACAAGAACTTGGGCCTGTGTGGATTAAATTTGGTCAAATGCTTTCTACTCGGCGCGATTTACTACCGCACGATATCGCTCTAGAGCTCGCATTTTTACAAGATCAAGTACAACCTTTTGAAGGTGAACTTGCACAAAAAATTATAGAAAAATCCCTTGGTATAAATGATATTAGCGAGTTATTTAGTGAGTTTTCGCAAACACCACTGGCCTCAGCATCAATAGCACAAGTACATACAGCTAAATTAATTGACGATCAAAGCATTGCACAAGATGTCGTCATTAAAGTTATCCGACCTAATATTCATGAGCAAATTAATGCCGATTTAGCGTTAATGGAAAAGCTCGCCAAGGTACTTGCCACAGTACACAATGAGTCAAAACGTCTACGCCCAGTAGAGGTTGTTAAAGAATATAAGAAAACGCTGCTCGATGAGCTCGACTTAATGCGCGAAGGAGCTAATGGTATTCAGCTTAAGCGTAACTTTGAAGACTCTGACTCGCTTTATATCCCTGCTGTGTATAGTGATTACAGTCGTCATAATATATTGGTGATGGAGCGCATTTACGGTATTCCCGTATCAGATACCGATGCATTATTAGCACAAAACACTAATATGAAATTACTTGCGGAACGTGGCGTAGAGGTGTTTTTTACACAAGTATTTAGAGACAGTTTTTTTCATGCTGACATGCATCCTGGCAATATTTTTGTATCTCGTGAGCATCCTGAAAACCCAAAATATATTGGCATCGACTGCGGCATTGTTGGCACACTGAATAAAGAAGACAAACGCTATTTAGCTGAAAACTTTATCGCCTTTTTTAATCGAGATTATCGCCAAGTTGCACAGCTGCATGTCGATTCAGGCTGGGTGCCAGCCGACACCAGCATTGAAGAATTTGAATTTGCAATTCGTACTGTCTGCGAGCCTATATTTAATAAGCCTTTAGCCGAAATTTCGTTTGGTCATGTACTTGTTAATTTATTCAATACTGCTCGCCGTTTTAATATGCAGGTACAACCGCAATTAGTCTTACTGCAAAAAACACTACTGTATGTTGAAGGTTTAGGCCGCCAACTTTATCCACAGCTAGATTTATGGAAAACAGCTAAGCCCTTTTTAGAAGATTGGGTAAAGCAGCAAGTTGGTCCGTTATCAGTACTAAAAAAGATGTATGCTAATTTACCTTTTTGGGCAGAAAAAATGCCTGAATTACCTGATTTAATTTATCAAAATTTAAAACGAACACCTCAAGCTCAAATGCATATTCAAAAGGCATCTCATAAACCGTTAGTGTTAAGTTTGTTTGCGAGTGCAACGATGATCATGTCGGCACTTTGTTATTTACAGCATGATTTAGTTGCTGCAAGTATTGCAATTTCTTGCTCAATAGTAGGTTTTATAGCAGCATGGCGCAGCGAATAAACTAAGTGCTATTTACGCTAGTCGGCGTATAATTAGTATTTAAAATATACATTTAACCGTTTTATATATTGGAGAAAACCATGGGCAATATGGGTATTTGGCAATTACTGGTTGTTTTAGCGATAATCGTTGTACTTTTTGGCACAAAGAAATTACGCGGCATGGGTAGTGATTTAGGCGGTGCAGTTAAAGGGTTTAAAAAAGCTATATCTGATGATAAAGACGTAGATAAAGATATGGCTGAGCAAATTCAAAAATCAGAAAACGCAACACCTACTGAGTCTACCAATACTGACAAAACCAAAGATAATAATAAGGCTTAATTAGCATGGGTATGTGGGAGCTTGTTATTGTTTTAATTGTTGGCTTAGTCGTATTAGGCCCTGAGCGTTTACCTGTCGCTATTAGAACGGTGAGTCGCTGGATAAAAACAGCTAAATCTTTAGCAAACTCAGTGAAAGCCGAAGTAAGTGAAGAATTGCGTGTTCACGAATTACACGAAAATCTTAAAAAAGCTGAGCAACAAAATTTAAAAGATCTAAGCCCTGAACTACAAAGTTCGTTAAGTGAGCTACAGCAGGCCGCACAATCAGTAACCCACAGCTATAAAAAAGATCACATAGAAAAACCCAATAACCACTAAGTTGATGAAAAAAAGTGAAACTAACCACTCTCAATTTGGTCAACTTATTTATATGGTATAAGAAGTAATGACTGAGGAAGTAAAATCAGGGTTTGTTGCTCATTTAATTGAGTTGCGCGACCGGCTCATTAAATCGCTATTAAGTATTTTAGCTATTTTTATTGCCATTGCGTATTTTTCAAACGATATCTATACATTTGTCGCAGCACCATTGGTTTCGCACTTACCAAGTACCGCGACGATGATTGCAACCGATGTAACAGCACCGTTTTTTGCTCCCTTTAAACTGACATTATTTGTGGCTTTATTTGGATCTATTCCGTGGATACTGCATCAAATCTGGGGATTTATAGCACCTGGTTTATACCAGCACGAAAAACGTATGCTCATGCCCATACTCGCCTCTAGTATTATTTTATTTTATAGTGGCATTGCATTTTGCTACTTCGCAGTATTACCTATTATTTTGGGCTTTTTTACAAGTACAGGCCCTGAGATGATGACTCTTGCGCCCGATATAAGTAGTTATTTGAGTTTTGTATTAAAATTATTTTTTGCATTTGGCATTGCCTTTGAAATACCAGTAGCCATTATGCTTTTATGTTGGAGCGGTGCAACAACAACGCAAAGCTTAAAAGAGAAACGCCCTTATATTATCGTAGGCGTTTTTGTATTAGCTATGTTTTTAACACCACCCGATGTGTTATCACAGACATTATTAGCGATACCCATGTTAATTTTGTTTGAGCTAGGTTTAATTCTAGCGAAATTTTATACCGTTAAACCACAACAAGAATCTGAGGAATAAAATGAAAAAACAACTACTACCATTATTAGCTTTACTAAGTATCCCTGTAGCACATGCTGATGAAATTAACCTGCAGGCACTTCAAGCGTGTACATTTATTGAAAATGATTTTAACCGTTTACTTTGCTACGACAATGTTATGGCTGGTAAGCCATTGAGCAAACCAGCAGCAGCTACACAATCTCTACAAAATACCTCACCAGTTCCAGTTACAGCTATTGCGAATACTACAAAAATAAAAAATGAGGATTTTGGTTTAGAGCATAAAGAAATAGCGAAAGAAAATGACGATAAAATCACAGCCGCAGTAAGCAGTATTAAAGAAGCTCCGTATGGCGAGTTAATCATCAACCTAGAAAATGGTCAACAGTGGCGTCAGATTGGTTCAGATAGCATGCGTTTAGAAAAAACAGATACTGTTGTAATTAGCCGTGGTGTATTTAACTCATTTTTACTAGTAAAATATGGCCAAAAGCGCTCTATTCGCGTTAAACGTACTAAATAATGCCATATACCTTAATTGATTCAGGGGTTAATTTAACCAACCATCAATTTGATGATCAGCATTACAATATTGTGCATCGCGCAAAAGATGCTGGTGTTCGTCATATGCTAATTATTGGCTGTGATATAGCAAGTAGTAAGCAATCGCTTGAACTTGCTATAAAGTTTCAACAGTATTCTACAGCGGGTATACACCCTCACGATGCAAAATCAGCGACTGAGGAACTAGAAAATCAGCTAACCAACCTAGCAAGCCATAATCATGTACTCGCTATTGGTGAATGTGGATTGGATTATAACCGTGACTTTTCACCTAGAGATACTCAACGCAGCGTCTTTAGGCGCCAACTTGCGCTTGCTGAAAGTTTAAATTTGCCTGTTTATTTACATGAACGTGATGCTTTTGAAGATATGTTCGCTATTCTCAAAGAGTTTAACGTGCGGGGAATATTACACTGTTTTACCGGCGATGCTAATGCATTGCAAAGCTATTTAGATTTGGGGCTTTATATAGGCATTACGGGCTGGGTGTGCGACGAAAGGCGCGGTAAAGAACTGCAAAAGCTAATACCAAGCATTCCAATAGAGCGGTTGTTAATTGAAACTGATGCACCATTTTTAATTCCACGTACAGTTAAACCTAAACCCAAATCACGTAAAAATGAACCTTCATTACTACCCTATGTTTGCCAAACACTGGCTCAACTTTACCAAATAGATGAAAAGATAATAGCAAAGCAAACTACAGAAAACTTCTATCAACTTTTTAGTCTAGAGACACGTTAATGGCATACGCAAAAACATTATTTAGCATACTAATGTTACTTTGCGCATTTTTCTCTTTTGCAAACCCTATAATAATAAACCAAGATTTCAAGCAACAAAACATCAATAGTTTACACTACTCTTTTGCCCCCACATCACTATTAAACGCAACACAAAGCGATTTTACTAAATGGCAAAAAATAATAAACAAACCGCTTAACTTAGGCTTTGAAAAACGACCTGTATGGCTTTATTTTACATTGAAAAATACATTAAACTACGATGTAGCTCCTTTGCTCTCACTTGATAATCCGCTACTAAATGAAGCTCAGGTATTTCACTTATATAATTCAGAACTACTTTCCCATAACCAAGTTGGTGATACGTTTAAACTCGCCGAGCGCCCTATAAAAAGTGAATCATTATTAGTTAAATTAACGTTGCCCGCAAATAGCATAACGACCGTTATACTCAAAGTGACTAACGATGGAGGATTACGTATACCGCTTACCTTATGGCAGCAAGATGCCTATTTAGCCCATAAAAGTAAAATTAATTTAATATACGGTTTGATTATTGGTTTTGTTTTTTCGTTGGCCTTAAGTTGTCTTGTTTTGTATGGTTTTTCGAAGAAGCCCTACTTTGCTTACGTGAGCATAATAACGCTTACCTTAGGTTTACTGCTTTCATATTTTTGTGGGTTTGGTGTGCGTTACTTTCATCCTAATTTCCCCGCAATTCAGCAAGTAATAGTTCCTATATTAATTATGGTAATTACATTATTGTTTTTGCCTTTGCAGCAACAAATTTGCCAACTTAAATCCTCTTTTTTATTGCATACACAAAATATAACAAGCAGTTTATTTGCGATTTTACTGTTATTCATTTGGTTGCTACCAAGCTCAATGGCTACGCTTCTTTGTTTAGCTATTACGCCTATTGTATTGAGCCTTTACCTTTTAACTACACTAATATGTATACGAACTAACCCTTCTAAACCAAGTAAAGCACTGCTATTTTCACTCAGCTCATTTTTAGTGGTTATGCTGTACTTTAGCGTTGTTGTTTTTGACTTATATGCTTTTAATCGCAGTAGCCTTACGTTTGTTTTTATTTGCTTTCTAAGTTGTGCTTTTAGCCTGTGTTACGCCGCAATGAAACAATCTATCTTAGAACACGACAAACAGGTAGTAACGCAACAAACCTTAATTGCTGAGAGTGCAGCTCAAGATGCGTTACTAAAAGAGCGCCTTGCCTTACAAGAAGAAGCAAGCCAAGAACTTGAAGCACAAGTTGATGAACGCACCTTTGAACTACAAGTAACCTTAAGAGAACTTGAAGAAAAAAATAGAGAGCTTGAACAACTCAATACTGAGGATGCTTTAACCGGTGTAAAAAATCGTCGATTCTTTGATAAAAAATTAATAATGGAATTGCGTCGCTCTCGCCGTGAACAAACCCCGTTGAGTATAATTATGCTTGATATCGATCACTTTAAGTCAGTCAATGATACATACGGGCATTTAACTGGCGATCAAGTAATTAAAGCTGTGTCTGGTATTATTAAGAACAATTTAAAACGCCCACTTGATGAGGTCGCACGTTATGGCGGTGAAGAGTTTGTAGTGCTTTTACCAAACACACCACAAAATGGAGCATTTGATATTGCAGAACAAATGCGCAAAGCAATCGCAAAAAGTGCCGTAACGGTTGCGAGTACTGAAATTAAGTTTACAATTAGCGCAGGTGTGTATACCTGTGTTGCCGATGATATTAACAAACCTGAAATTTTTACTGAATGCGCCGATAAAGCGCTTTATTACGCTAAACAAAACGGCCGCGATCAAGTAGTTACCTTTCCAATCCCACAGTAGGAGCATATTAATATGGCCCAATCAGGACTCGACCTTTTTCCGTACACTCGTATGCGCAGAATGCGCCGTAGTGATTTTTCGCGCCGCCTAATGGCCGAAAACCAACTTAGTGTTAATGATCTTATTTACCCGGTATTTGTGCTAGAGGGCAAAAATCGTCGTGAAGCAATTGAATCAATGCCAGGCATAGAACGCTTATCTATTGATTTATTGCTTATTGAGGCAAAAGAGCTCGTTGAGCTCGGCGTGCCAGCCATTGCAATCTTTCCGGTAACGCCTACAGATAAAAAGTCATTATTCGCCGAAGAAGCTTACAATGAAGATGGTTTAGTGCAGCGAACTGTTCGCGCTTTAAAAGAAGCTTACCCTGAACTCGGTGTAATTACTGATGGTGCACTTGACCCATTCACTACACATGGTCAGGACGGCATTATTGATGACACAGGTTACGTAATGAATGACGTAACCACTGAAATTTTAGTTAAACAAGCACTTTCTCATGCACAAGCTGGAGCCGATGTTATCGCTCCTTCAGATATGATGGATGGCCGTATTGGCGCAATTCGTGAAGCACTTGAAGCGGATGGCTTTATCCATACTCGCATTATGGCTTATTCAGCTAAGTATGCCTCTAGCTATTATGGTCCTTTCAGAGATGCAATAGGTTCTGCAGGGAACTTAAAAGGTGCTGACAAAAAGACCTACCAGATGGATCCTGCAAACTCTGACGAAGCAATACGTGAAGTTGCATTAGACTTACAAGAAGGCGCTGATATGGTTATGGTTAAGCCAGGTATGCCTTATTTAGATATTGTACGCCGCGTTAAAGATGAGTTTGGTGTGCCTACTTTTGCATACCAAGTGAGCGGAGAATATGCCATGCATAAAGCCGCGATTGATAACGGCTGGCTCGCTGAAGAAGCAACCATAATGGAGTCTTTACTTGCATTCAAACGTGCTGGAGCTGACGGTATTTTGACTTACTTTGCAAAGCAAGCTGCACAGTATCTAGCTAAAAAATAAATAATAAAAAGGCGGGAAACCGCCTTATTTACATTTATTAACATTAAAGTATTATTTCTGTCACTTTTTTTCCCTAAACTGGTGTCCCATTTGGGATATTAATACACGGGAAAACTAAATATGTTTAAAACAAAAATAACACCGTTGGCACTCGTCATCGCAAGTCTAAGCGCACCTGCCTCTGCTAATCTAATAATATCTGAGTACATTGAAGGTAGCAGTAACAACAAAGCAATAGAGCTTTATAATACATCATCAAGCGAAATTTCACTTGATGGTTATACGCTCAGCTTATATTCTAATGGTAAAACAACGGTAAGTAATAAAATCAGCTTAACCGGCAACCTTGCAGCTAACAGCACTTATGTTATCGCCAATGCATCCTCTGCAACTGCACTTAAAGACAAAGCCAACATTAGTAGTGCCGTTGCTAATTTTAATGGTGATGATGCATTAGTACTTACTCAAGGCGCGACTGTTATTGATAGCTTTGGTCAACGCGGTGTTGATCCAGGTTCATTTTGGTCTGGAGGCGGAGTAAAAACACAAAATAAAACACTTCGTCGCAAAGAGAGTATATTAATTGGTCGTATTTTACCCGATTCGACCTTTGATCCAAGTGAAGAATGGATTCAGTTCAGCCAAGATGACTTTGATGGCCTAGGTGTTTTTGGTAGCACAACCCCTGTAGATCCAGAGCCAGAACCGCTTGAACCATTAGTGTGTGGGGCAGATAAAACACAAATTAATGTCATTCAAGGCAATGGTACTGCAAGTCCACTTATGGGTACTCTTGTTGAACTAGAAGGTGTTGTAAGCGCAGACTTCCAAGGTGACGGTCAATTAAAAGGCTTTTTTGTAAGCTCACTTGCTGATGATATAGATGCTAACCCGCTAACTTCCGAAGGTGTATTTGTATACTTTGCAAATACTGACGTAAGTGTTGGAGACCATGTTCGCGTGCAAGGTACTGTCGAAGAGTATTTCAATGCAACACAAATTGGCAGCGTAAGCCAAGTGTCTGTTTGTGATACTGGTTTAACTGTAGCTGCGACAAAAATCACTTTACCTTTAGCCAATACCGATGATTTAGAACCATTTGAAGGCATGCTAGTAACATTAGAACAACCATTGGTGGTTACCAATAACTATGCTCTTGGGCGATATGGTGAAGTAGAAGTTGCAACAGAGCGCTTATACCAAGGTACGCAAATCGCATTACCGGGTGAAGCAGCCAATGCAATTGAAGCCGCAAATTTAACTAAAAAAATCTTAATTGATGACGGTTCAACGACTCAAAACCTAGATCCTACCGCCTACCCTGCGCCGGGTTTATCGGCAGAAAATACATTACGTACTGGTGACACGGTAAATACCGTTACCGGTGCGCTGGCTTATAGCTTTAATCTTTATCGTATTCATCCAACTGTAACACCTCAGTTTATTGCAACAAATGCGCGTAAAGATGCACCAGAGCTAAGTGCTGAAGCAGATCTACGTGTAGCAAGCTTTAATGTGCTCAATTACTTTAATGGCGACGGTGAAGGCCAAGGCTTCCCTACTAGTCGCGGGGCAGATTCAGAAGCAGAGTTTATTCGCCAAGAAGCTAAAATTGTCAGCGCGATTAGTGCAATGCAGGCCGATGTTGTTGGCTTGATGGAAATAGAAAATGATGGCTTTGGTGAATTTAGCGCTATTGCGAGCCTAGTAAATGCCTTGAACGACGCTGATACGGCCAATCAGTACGCATTTGTTAACTTTAATCTTGATAAAATTGGCACAGATGCAATTACTACCGCATTGATTTACCGAACCAATAAAGTAGAAGAGGTCGGTACCGCCGCTATAACAACTGATACACCGTTTGATTTTAGTAATCGCGCTCCGATTGCACAAAGCTTTAAATCTTTAGCAACCGACGAAGTATTTACAGTAGCTGTAGCACACTTAAAATCTAAAGGTGGTTGCAGCAGTGCCAGCGGTGCTAACGAAGATCAAAATGATGGCCAAGCTTGTTGGAATGAAATACGTACGCAAGGCGCTAATGCATACGCTGATTGGCTAAACAGCAAACCGACCGGTATCGACGACGAAGATATTATTTTAGTCGGCGACATGAATGCTTATGCGATGGAAGACCCTATACGTGCGTTTGCAGATAAAGGTTATAAAAATGTCATTACTGAACTAGATGGCAATACGCTTGGCTATTCTTATAGCTTTTCTGGTCGCGCTGGTAGCCTTGACCATGCTGTAGCAAGTGCATCATTACTTAGTAAAGTTGTATCGGCTAAAGACTGGCATATTAATGCTGATGAGCCAATTTCGCTTGATTATAATGTTGAATTTAAAAGTGATGCTCAACAATCTAGTCTTTACTCAGAAAGTGCTTATCGCGCGTCAGATCATGACCCTGTAATAATTGATATTCGCTCTACCTCTGTTACAACTCCTGAACCTGAGGTAATAACAGGTGAAATTAATAATATTAGTGGTTGGTTTTGGTGGAAGAGCTATACCGTTGAAATCCCAGAAGGATACGACGAGCTTACAATTAACCTTAACGGTGGTTGGGGCGACGCCAACTTATTTGCGCGACACAACAAAAAGCCAACTTACTTTAGAAATGATTGTGCTTCAATAAATAGAGGAAACACTGAAAGCTGCACATTTACCAATCCAAAAGGCGGTAAGTGGAAAGTTCGTATAAATGGGCTGGCACCGTTCTGGAACGTTAAATTAAGCTACAAAGCAACAAAATACGCAGACTAGCTGACACTCGGTTCAAAGTATTTACTAACACTTATTAGTAAATACTTTGAACTACTCATAGTCGACTTCTATAGATTGATATTATATATAGCCCCCCATAAATTATTTTTCTATTCATATACAAATGTAATTCAGACAAGCTTCAGTAAACAGCCCGTAATATCCTCATACGATTTCACAATCATCTGCTTAACCAATAAATCATTACACGAAACCAAATTAATTTTATCCAAGTGGTATACCTAACTCACCCTAGATTAGGTTATACCAATCTGCTTATATATGGGGTCTATTTAACGTTAAGAAAATTACGCTAGAACTAGGCAAAAATTTTTGTATCTAGTTGTTCTAAATAAAAAATTTTTAACGACGTTAGAGTGCAATTTAATTCGTTAAATTGATCAAAGATTTATGCAGTTTGGTATTAACTATTGATATAGAAGGTTTTTTGCATTCAGTTGTAGATCTAGTCAGTTTAAAGCAGGTAAATCAATATCAACCTAACCATAAAAATAAGCCGTGTTTTTATAAAGGAACGAAAATGAAACAATTAACCCATTTAATACCAACCTGGCCACTATGCTCAAAGCCACTTTTGGGTCTACTTATTATGTTTTCGACTTTGGGAAACACTCATCAAGCATTTGCTGCAACTGTTGATGCTGCAATTCCACAAAGCAGTTTATTTGATGTAATAAGCGCACGTGCAAAAAAGCTAGCCGCTGAAGAATACATTGCGCCTAAAAATATTGAGCTTGATGCACTCAATAATATTGATTACCAAGACTATCGATCTATTCGCTTTAAAAAAGATAAATCGGTATGGAAAGACGAAAGTCTATATGAAGTACAGCTATTTCATCCAGGTTTTTTATATAAAACACCTGTAACTATAAATACCGTTGATGGTGATTCTAAGCGCAACCGCTTACCTTTTAGCACTAATTTTTATCACTACGACTCAACAGCAGCGCCTTTAAAAGACGAAATAGATAAAAGCGTCGCTAACATGCAATTAGGCCATGCCGGTTTCAGACTCCATTACCCTCTAAATACCAATGAGTACAAAGATGAGGTCATGGTATTTCAGGGCGCTTCATACTTTCGTGTTGTCGGCCCCAATCAAGTTTACGGGTTATCCGCTCGCGGTTTAGCTATTGATACCGCAGAAGCCTCAGGCGAAGAATTTCCTATGTTTAAAGAGTTTTGGTTAGTTAAGCCAAAACCACAGCAAACAAATATTGTTATGTTTGCATTACTTGATAGCCCATCAGTATCTGGCGCATATCGATTTGATATAGACCCTAGCACTAACACAGCTGTAAAAGTTGATATGCAAATATTTGCACGTAAAGACGTTAAAAAACTGGGTGTAGCACCTCTAACAAGCATGTTTTATCACGGTGAAAACAGCACTAAGTTTTTTGATGACTACCGCCCTGAAGTTCACGACTCTGACGGCTTATTAACACAGTCTCAAGATAACAAATGGATATGGCGCCCTCTTAATAACCCAGCCCAACTCAGTGTGACTTCTTTTTCATACAACAACCCTAAAGGCTTTGGTTTAGCCCAACGCGATCGAGACTTTAATAACTATTTTGATACCGAAGCCCATTACCACGACCGCCCTAGCCTTTGGATTGAACCTGAAGGTGAATGGGGCAATGGCCGAGTAGAGCTGGTAGAAATACCTACAGATACCGAAACTAACGACAATATAGTAAGTTATTGGGTGCCTGAAAAACCATTTAAGGCGGGTGATTCATTAAAGCTCAGCTATAAAATGACAACTTTTAACGCTCAATTAAATCAGCATGAAAAAGCACGCGTCGTTCGTACTCGAATTGGTAGTGCAGCACTACCAGGCGAAGACAATCCACCGCCAAAAAGTCATCGTCAATTCACTGTCGATTTTTCAGGACCCGAGCTTAATCAATTATCTGAAAAGCTAAACGTAATAGCCGACATTCAACTAACAACTGGCGAAGTAAGCGATGTAACGGTACAAAAACTACCCGATACTTTTGGCTGGCGTGTGGCTTTTAAAATTGCACCACAGGACGGTAAGCCAGTAGATATGCGTTTATCGCTAAAACTACGTGATAAAGAAATTAGTGAGGTATGGAGTTATGTTTGGTATCCAAATGACATCAAGTAAGCAAAACCAAGGAACATCAATGCCTTTTAAAACACTTCGCGTATGGTTATTTGCCATCGCTGCTATTGGTATATCGGGTTACGGTATGTCAATCATGTTTGAAATTTTAAATTCCAACGGGATGACTTTACTCGAATATGCACTACTGGCTTTATTTTCAATTACGTTTGCGTGGATTGTAACCGCATTTTGCAGTGGTACAATTGGCTTTATATTACAGCTTTTACGCATTGATCCACTCACTCTTAGGCGTGTGAAGCCAATTGAGCCTAATAGCCAAGCGCTAGCGCAGCAAAGAACAGCCGTTGTGATGCCAATTTATAACGAGGATACTCATCGTGTTATTGCTGGCTTTGAAGTAAGCTTACAATCGCTAAAGGAGACGGGGCAACTTAATCATTTTGACTTTTATTTGCTAAGCGATACTCAAGATCCACAAATAGCTAAAAACGAACTAAGTGCATGGCATGCATTGTGTGAACGCTTAGGTGATACAGCAAAACACGTATTCTATCGTCGTCGCGAAAATAACAAACACCGCAAAGTTGGTAACCTAACCGACTTTTGTGAGCGCTGGGGAAGCCAGTACGACCATATGATTGTACTTGATGCTGATAGCGTAATGACCGGAAAATGCATGCTAGAGCTCACTACTAGTATGTTAAACAACCCTAACGTCGGTCTTATTCAAACAATTCCGATCCCCGTTCGCCAAGACACCTTTTTTGGGCGATTTTTACAATTTGCCTCCGTGCTTTACAGCCCAATGCTGGCGACAGGCTCTGCGTTTTGGCAAACCGATAAAGCAAATTACTGGGGCCATAACGCAATAATTAGAGTTGATGCATTTATTGCCTGCTGTGGCTTACCTACTTTAAAAGGTAACGCCCCATTTGGTGGTGAAATACTCAGTCATGATTTTGTTGAAGCGTCTTTGTTACACAGTGCTAATTGGGACGTATTGCTCCTATCAGACATTGAAGGAAGTTATGAAGAAGTTCCAAGTAACATTTTAGATTATGCTGTACGCGACAGACGTTGGGTACAAGGCAATATTCAGCATCTTGGCTTATTGTCTTCGCCAAAGTTAAAGCTAATGAGTAAATTTCACTTTCTGTTGGGCGCAACCGCTTATATTTCATCATTAATTTGGTTATCGATGTTAGCGCTAAGCACCATAGATGCAGTCACTCGTGCGCTAAATAGTGATGTGTATTTTAATCGCGCATACCAATTATTTCCTACGTGGCAAATCGCAAAAACCGACTTAATAGATTCGTTATTATATTTAACCATTATCATATTGTTACTCCCTAAACTAATGGGTGTGATCGTAACTCTTATACACAGGAAAAAGCGTTTTGGTGGTTCTATTAAGCTTATATTAGGCTCTTTAATAGAAACTATATTCGCAATTATCGTTGCGCCGCTTATGATGGTATTTCATGCCTACTTTGTTGTTTGCGTATTTTTAGGGAAAAAAGTGAAGTGGGATGCCCAGCCACGCGAAGGTCGAATGGTTCCATGGAAAGAAGCGTTTAGTTATACGTTATTTTCAACCATTGTGGCTATAGTATGGGGCAGTACTGCTTATTACTTCACTCCCGTATTCTTTTGGTGGCTCTCACCTATTTTACTAGGCTTGGTATTAGCGGCTCCGATTGTGCGCTATTCAAGCAGTATCAAACTAGGCGTATTTCTTAGAAAAATAGGTATATTTATTTGCCCTAGTGAAATAGATAACGATTCAACACTAGCAGCGCTGAAGGTACACCTGAAAGAAATCTCAGTTCCGAAAGAAGGCCAATACCCAGCAATTGTGCCTGTGCTGCCAAAAGAGCACTTGGTGACAATGCCTATTCAGTGCTTTAGCAAGCCACGTAAACTAAAGATGAAAGCGCTAAAAGCAAAGGTAATAAAAAAGTTTAACTAACACTACCCAATAAACAAAAAAGGAGCAACGTATTGCTCCTTTTTTAATGCGTGATATCTAAGTAACACCAATTCAGTTAATTAAGTGATCTATTTTTAGGTAAGAAAATGGCCTCGATAACAAGGCAAACATTTCGTTATTTAGTTAACCTCAACTCTGGTTAAGATATTTACTAATATATTGAATAATAATGATATTTAAATTTATTTTTCTCTAGCCAGAGATTTTCAGTGAAAACAAGGCGAACTTACGCGTCAATAGCTGGCCTATTGCAAGTAAATTCAACGTAGTGAGCGCTGAAAATAGCTGCTCGAGATAGATTAATTATCCAGAGTTCAGGTTAGTTACTCAATAGCAGACACTTTTAGCGCAGTTAGCGCCAGATTTAACCCCTCAAATTGATTAATGCCAAACTGCATAAATCTTTGATCAATTTAACGAATTAAATTGCACTATAACGTCGTTAAAAATTTTTTATTTAGAACAACTAGATACAAAAATTTTTGCCTAGTTCTAGCGTAATTTTCTTTACGTTAAATAGACCCGATATATAAGTAGATTAGTATAAGTATTATTGCGAATTAGTATTAATAAAATCACTATTAATTACAGACAATAAAAAACCCGCAACATGTTGCGGGTTTTTTTAAAGAGTTAAAGTGCTAATTACTTAGCAGCTTTCTTCTCTTTTTCTGCAGCGATTACAGTTTCAGCTACGTTAGCTGGACATGCAGCGTAGTGTGAGAACTCCATAGAGAACTGACCACGACCCGATGTCATTGTACGTAGTGTACCAATGTAACCGAACATTTCTGATAACGGTACGTCAGCTTTAATACGGCTGCCTGTTAAACCAGCTTCTTGGTCTTTCATCATGCCACGACGACGGTTAAGGTCACCGATAACATCACCAACGTGATCTTCTGGAGTGAACACGTCAACATTCATGATTGGCTCAAGAAGTTGTGCGCCCGCTTTAGGGATCGATTGACGGAAAGCGCCTTTTGCAGCGATTTCGAACGCGATTGCAGATGAATCCACGGCATGGAAACCACCGTCGAAAAGTTCAACTTCAACGTCAAGTACAGGGAAACCAGCAAGAACACCAGTACCCATCATTGACTTAAAGCCTTTCTCAACTGCAGGCCAGAATTCTTTAGGTACGTTACCACCAACAACTGATGATTTAAACGTGAAGCCTGAAGCAACTTCGCCTGGCTTGATGCGGTAATCGATTTTACCGAACTGACCAGAACCACCAGATTGTTTCTTATGCGTGTAGCTATCTTCAATTTCTTTAGTGATAGTTTCACGGTAAGCAACTTGTGGTTGACCAACAATAAGGTCTACGCCGTAAGTACGCTTAAGGATATCTACTTTGATATCTAAGTGAAGCTCACCCATACCTTTAAGGATAGTTTCGCCTGAATCTTCATCAGTCTCAACTTGGAAAGATGGATCTTCTGCAACCATTTTACCGATAGCAACACCCATTTTCTCATTACCGCCTTTATCTTTAGGCTGTACAGCAATCGAGATTACTGGAGTTGGGAATACCATTGGCTCAAGTGTTACTGGGTGCTTAGGATCACATAAAGTGTGACCAGTTTGCACGTTTTTCATGCCTACGATAGCAATGATGTCACCAGCTTGTGCGCTAGTTAATTCGTTACGGTCATCTGCTTGCATCTCAACCATACGGCCAACACGCTCAGTTTTACCAGTAAACGAGTTAAGGATGGTGTCACCCTTGTTTAGTTTACCTGAGTAAATACGTACGAATGTTAATGCACCAAAACGGTCATCCATTATTTTGAATGCTAACGCTTTGAAAGGTTCATCTGCAGATACGATTGCAAATTCGCCATTTTCGTTACCTTCTTCATCCATAAGAGGTTGAGGATCAACTTCTGTAGGAGCTGGTAAGTAATCAACAACAGCATCAAGAATAAGCTGCATACCTTTGTTCTTAAACGCAGAACCACAGTATGTAGGGAAGAAAGCAAGGTCACGAGTACCTTTACGGATACAACGTTTGATGTCTTCTACAGAAGGTGCTTCACCTTCCATGTAAGCTTCAAGTAGTTCATCGTCTTGCTCAAGGGCAGTTTCAACAAGCATTTCATAATACTCGTCAGTCTTTTCTACCATGTCTGCAGGAACGTCTGTAATTTCGTAGTTTTCAGGAAGACCAGTGTCATCCCAAACGTATGCTTTTTTAGTTAAAACATCTACAACACCAACAAATTCATCTTCAATACCAATTGGTAAAGTCATGATTAATGGAGTTGCGCCAAGTACTTTACGCACTTGCTCAGTTACACGGTAAAAATCAGCACCCATACGGTCTAATTTGTTAACGAAGATAATACGTGCAACTTCTGAGTCATTAGCATAACGCCAGTTAGTTTCTGATTGTGGTTCAACACCACCAGAACCACAGAAAACACCAACACCGCCATCAAGTACTTTAAGTGAACGGTAAACTTCAACTGTGAAGTCAACGTGTCCTGGTGTATCGATAACGTTAAAACGGTGATCTTTCCAGAAACAGCTTACTGCCGCAGACTGGATAGTAATACCGCGCTCAGCTTCTTGTTCCATGAAGTCAGTAGTAGATTCACCATCATGAACCTCACCTGTTTTATGGATTTGACCAGTAAGCTTTAGGATACGCTCAGTAGTCGTGGTTTTACCCGCATCTACGTGCGCGAAAATACCAATGTTTCTGTACTTCGATAAATCTGCCATTAATTTTACTCTTAATAAAGTCGATAAATTATTCGGCAGGAGTATAACATCACTTAAAGCGAACATCACCATGCAAGCCGCTTAAAATGCAATCAATTCAAGATATTTTTTTTATGCGCAAGATCTATTTTGCATTTTAAGTTGAAAATCACATGTAACATAATGAAAACACTATTTTTTATCGCCCTAACTTTAGGTACATAAAGTTATTTCGTTATTTTGTAACAACACACTACCATAGCTTAAACAGCTAAAATTTTAATCTATACTCAGAAATTACTAATCTTTGAAAACTAATACTTGTTTAAACTATGAGCAATTTAATCACAGCCTATGTCACCCAACACTAAGAAAAACCAAATAGTCGCAATTTTTTTATGTTTAACATCAGCTTATAAAACAAACAAATAGATAATAAGAATTATTTGCATTTAGGTGTTGACAGTTAATTGAATCTAACTGATAATCACTATCAACAAGACGGCAAACATACTGGCTTGTAACGGAATGAATTGATTTGTTTCTCGACCCTGAAACAACGTGTGGCGCACGTTAACAGCTATGGTTACTTGTTATGAACCGCAACGCCCCTTGATGTTGATAATAAGTAACCGCCCTACTATTTTACTTGCTACATTGCTCATATCGGTGACGGTAGATATGAAACTAAAAAAGCCCTTACGGGCTTTTTTTATGTCTGTAATTTAGTTGGTTAAATTAGGGTCTGTTGATCTTTCAAGGTTAAATTTGCAGCAGTCTGTTTGGTATTTAGGCAAGGCAGAGCCTATGTAGTGTGGTTATTCCCCATAAATGGGCGATAACGTAGCATTAATGCCAAACAGGCGCTGCCCAAAGGGTTCTTCCTAGGGGCTATTTACTCTTTGTTGCTCGGTTTTTACTTAGCCCACTAGGTTACAAACCTCGCGCCGCGATTAAATAGCCCCTAGTCTGAACAAATTTTAATCCGCAAAGATCAACAGACCCTAAACTAAATCAATTAACGACGATTTTTACGCGCTCGTGCTCGGCGTTGGAGTTTCTCTTCTTCTTTAGCTTGTTTTTTAGCCTCTGCTGCCGCACGTAAACCAGCAACCATTACTTCTTCTTCCTCACGCATTTGCGGAGTTTCCATAGTAATACGGCCAATAATACCGTCGCGCAGTTCGTTAATTAGGATTTCAGACATTTTATACGTGTCGATTTGGTTTCCACCACGAATACAACCACGCTTTTTACCTGCCATTTCAACAAATTCCCAATCATTCTCAGGAAGCTCAGCGATTTTATAGCGCGCTTTTAAAAGCTCAGGATATGCACGTAATAAATATTCAGCGGTATAACTTGCTACTTCTTCATACTCAAGTGCGGTATCACGAATGGCACCTGTAGCGCCTAAGCGATAACCTGAGTTTTCGTTTTCTACTTTTGGCCAAAGCATACCAGGCGTATCGTAAAGCATAATACCGTCTTCAAGCTTAATACGTTGCTGCGCTTTAGTTACCGCAGGTTCATTACCTGTTTTTGCAACTATACGTCCAGCCAGTACATTAATTAGCGTAGATTTACCCACGTTAGGAATACCCATTATCATGGCTTTAATCTGTTTATCGGCACCCACTTTATGCGGCACTAACTTTTTACACAGCTCATTGATACGATGTACTTCAGCTGCTTTATCATGACCAAAAGAAATCGCTTTAACACCGTTTTCTTGCTCAAAATAGTCTTTCCAGATCTGCGTCATTTTAGGATCAGCTAAATCAGCTTTGTTCAAAATTTTGATGACCGGCTTACCTTCACGCAAGGTTGCCACCATCGGGTTTTCGCTACTGTAGGGAATGCGCGCATCAAGCACTTCAATAATCACATCCATTTGCGGCATTATTTCTTTAATTTCATTGCGGGCTTTATTCATATGCCCAGGGAACCACTGTATTCCTGCTCTACTCATTTGATTTATAAACCTTTTATTTCAACCCATAACACCATGCTTTACCTAATTAAGTGCTATGCGGGGTACTGGGTGAATAATTTGGATTTATCACCTCAACTAATAGCTCCTAGTTTACTACATAATCCCTTTAAACTTCTCGTATAAATAAAACCAGTAGTATATCGCAACTATATAAGTGTAATTTATGTTCATAGACAAAAATACACCCATGGTTTATATTTACGACAAATGACTTAATTTTATAAACCACGAGGTATATATACATGTTTGCTGAACGATTCACTCGTGCCCGAAAAGCCTCAGGCCTATCAATGCAAGCGCTAGCTACCGCAGTTGGTATATCTGCTAATGCTATAAAAAAATATGAACATGGTACTGCTATGCCGTCTTCTTCTAATTTATTAAAGCTTGCAAGCGCACTTGAAGTACGTACTGAATACTTTTTCCGACCTATAAAAGTAAAATTAGAAGGTGTGGAATATCGTAAGCGTGCAAGCACGCCACAGAAGATTTTAGATCGTATAAATGGTGATGTGTTGGATCAGGCTGAGCGCTGGCAAGAGCTTTTAAACTTTTATCCAGATTCTATTAAACCTATCACGCCATTTTCACTACCAAGTACATTACCTGATGTAATTGATTCATATGAACAGCTAGAAGATGTAGCCACCACTATGCGCAATGGATGGGGTTTAGGTTTAAATCCTATTCATGACATGATTGATACATTGGAATCGAAAGGTGTAATGATAATTTGCACTGATGTAGAAACCAGTAAAAAGTTTGATGGTCTCGCGGGTAACATTAATGAGCTACCTGTTGTTGTTATCTCTACAGCACAAAGTGGCGATCGCCAACGGTTTACGCTTGCTCATGAATTAGGTCACTTAGTATTACACAACCGACTCTCTGAAGAGTTAGATGAAGAAAAGGCGTGTAATCACTTTGCAGGGGCTTTTTTATTACCAAGCACTAGTTTAATACAACACTTAGGTAAAAGCCGAACTCAACTAGAGGCGCAAGAGCTATACATGCTCAAGCATGAGTACGGCATAAGCATGCTTGCCTCTTTGTATCGTGCTTCACAGTCTGGTGTAATTTCACATCAAACCCAAAAAAATATGTTCATTTGGTTTGGCAAGCAAGGATGGCGCACCCAGGAACCTGGCGAACCTTATCCGCATGAAGCTACTTACTTATACAAGCAACTAGTATATCGTGCGCTAAGTGAAGACTACATTGGTATATCCAAAGCTGCAGAGCTATTAGGGGTATCACTCTCAAGCTTTCACAAAGAACGAAAGTTAGAGGTGCTTAATGCAGCAGCTACTAATTAGTGATGCCAATATATTAATAGATATGGAAAAAGGTGAGCTATTAACCCAACTTTTTCAGCTACCTTACCAATTCGCCATACCTGATATCTTATTTGTTGAAGAACTTGAGGAAGAACACGCACATTTACCTGCTATGGGCTTAACTTTAGAAGAGCTATCACCTGATTCAATGATGCATGCAATGGAGTTAATTCCGCTGTATTTAAATGCCAGCCGTAACGATATATTTGCTTTGTGTTTAGCTAAGCAAAAAAACTGCCCTCTTGTAACTGGCGATATGGCTTTAAGAAAAGCAGCTGAAAAAGAAGGCATTGTTGTCCAAGGCACTATTTCATTAATAACGCAGCTTGTTAGGCAACAAATAATAACGAAAGAAACTGCATTAAAAGCCTATGAAAAAATGAAGCTATCAGGTCGAAGACTGCCTTGGAAGGTGGCTATAGAGCATTTAAACGCCTTATAACGCAAGTACGGCATAGAGCCAGTGCGTGTAGCACTGGCTAAATTAGTTTTTAAGAAGGAAACAATATGTCACTTTATAAACAAGAATTTGGTCAAAACTTTGGCCTCGGCTGTGACTTAAAAGATCACCCTTATCTAATAGATAAAAGCTGGCATTACGATCAATGTCCTAGATTCTACTTTACAGTAGGTGAGCAGTTTTATGTATTGTAACTTTTTGAATTACTTTATAAGTATCATCTTTTTGTTGTTGGTTGGAAATAAGTGAAAGTTGCTGCTCATTAGCATTTGCTAAACGGGTAAACTCTTTTCTTGTTTCTTTTGGTTCTGTATTTTGTAAAACAATTGCATTAATAAACAAATAAACGATAAAAACGCAAAAATTGGATTTAATGTTCCTCCCATAAAATCCCCAAAAGCTCCTCATTGCTCAATTGGTGAATCTGGTGAGAAGCCGAATTGAGCAATTATGTTGCATAATACAGAGATCATTATTACAAAGGCGGCAGATAGCAAGGCCACGTAAATTTTTCATTTGTTATTCCTTAAAATAAATATTTGAAATTTGATTTAATCAAAATTTTAGCTTATCACCCAACAGCCAATTTCCCTGCCTCGTGCCACATTTCACTTGGCATGGGGCTGGTTAATTCCCACGTTATGTTCATCGGTTGGCTGTCGTTGTGGCTTTGGTATTTAACCTCGCCGTAGTTTACAAACCCCATGGTTCGGCCGTTTTCGTCTTTGCCTTGTTCGCGTACAAATAACACGATGGTTTTGCCTGTTTGTTGGTGCTGAATATAACTAAGGCCGCGACCGTGTTCTGGGCGGGCGCTGTTTTGCGTTTGCCAATGAAACAGCGTAGGGCTGATTGCGTAGTCATGATACAGCGTGGTGGGCGAGTAGGTTTTTTCGCACTTGTTGAGTGTTACAAATAACAGCTCTAGGTTTTGGTTTTTAAATTCTAAAACACCTTCGCGGGCGGTCGATTTTTTATCAAACGAGTGCGCCCCAAAAGCTGCGAGTATTTGTTGGCGAGTGTAGCGGCTGTGTAATTTTATGGCGTGATTAGGTAAGCACGATAAATCGCTTTCTTGCTGGTGTATGCGGTTTATTAATAGCGCAAATTACTTGAGCAAGTTCGTGCTGGTAGCTCTTTGTGTTTAAGTGCTTGTAAGCTTTGTTCAAGGGTTTTAAACCCTAAACTTGTGCCTGTGCTATCCCAAAAGTTGTAATGCGCCATAAGCGCGTACTGTTGGTTTTGCGCTGTTGGCGTAAAGCTAAAGTCGTTATTACATAAATCACGTAAAAAGCATAAATAACTGATTGAGTCGCAGCCGAGTAATTGGGTGTTGATTGCGCGGTAATACGCGGCGTAAATATCGGCTTGCTCTGCGGGTATTTCATCGCCTTTTAGCCAGAGCCAGCCGCCGAGCTTTTTATCTTTTGGTTTGTATACATCTTCAAGTGTAACTTGTGGGTTTATACGTAAAAAGTTACTTAGCGTTAGCGCGTCATTAGTGTGTTGCGAATAGCTATTTATAAGCTGCTGTAAACGGCGTTTAGAGTTTATAGCTTGCTGAATATTTTTTAATATTGTTTGTTGTGTGCGCTTTTGTAGCTCAATACGGCAACCCAACGGTAAATGCGGGAAGTTGTTTTCAATCTCGGTTTTTATTGGCTGATTGCTTTTACCAATGAGTGCGCGGAATTTACTGGCAAAGTCGTATTCTGGGCGAGCGTTGCCTACAAAGTCGAGCACGGTGCAGCATTGCTTTTGGCTGTTGTCGGGCAGGCGCAAACCACGGCCGAGTTGCTGTAAAAACAATGTTAGGCTTTCAGTTGGGCGTAAAAATAGTAAAGTATCGACTTCGGGAATATCGACGCCTTCGTTAAAAATATCAACCACGCAAAGTATTTGTATTTCGCCTTGGCGAAGTGCTTGTTGTTTGGCCGCGCGCTCATTAGTGTTTTTGCTGGTCAGTACATCGGCGTTTATACCTGCTAAGTTAAATTTAGAGGCCATAAACTCCGCGTGTTTTTGGCTTACGCAAAACGCCAGTGCTTTAATGGTTTGAGCATTGGTTACGATATCAGCAAGGCTCGATATAATTTTGTTTGCGCGGCTGTTCTCCCCTGTATAAAGGTTGCTTAGCTCGCTTATATCGTAACGGCCGCCTCGCCATGTTATTTGGCTTAGGTCGGTGTCGTCATCTAGTCCAAAGTATTGAAACGGGCATAAATGGCGTTGATTTATTGCCTCTGGTAAGCGAATTTCAGCGGCTATTACCCCGCAAAAATCATCGAGTATATTTGCGCCATCTTGTCGCTCTGGTGTAGCGGTTAAGCCAAGTAGTATTGTGGGCGTAAAGTAACTTAAAATAGCACGGTAACTTGCAGCGCTTACGTGATGTACTTCATCTATCACTATGTAGTCGTAGTAATCATTGGTTAAATTGAGCGATTCAATTTGGCTGTTTAATGTTTGAATTGACGCAAATAATTGGTTGTAGCGCTGCGGTTTGTAGTTACCTACCCACAGCTCACCAAAGTCGTTATTTTTAAGCACGCCGCGGTAAGCGCTTTGTGCTTGTTTGAGTATTTCTTCGCGGTGGGCTACAAACAAAAAGTGTGCGTTTGGGTTTTTATCGTAAACGGTTTTAAAGTCGAACGCCGATATTATTGTTTTACCTGTGCCGGTAGCAGCAACTACTAAGTTTTTAAAACGATTATGTACGCTGCGCTCAACACTTAGCTTTTCTAAAATAGCGAGCTGATGCGTTTTTGGTGTTATATCAAAATAAAACTGGCTGCTTGCTTGCCCAACACCGCGCTGCTCATTAAGTGAGTTTATGAGTTTTTCTTTACATTCAGTTTTACCAGTAAACAGTTCGAAATCTGGCGATTGCCAGTAGGTTTCAAAGGTACTTTTAGTTTTGGCTATGATGTGCGGGATTTCTTGCGCGGTAATTTTTAAGTTCCACTCAAGGCCGCTGGTAAGCGCCGAATGCGATAAATTAGACGAGCCAATATAACCGGTATGAAACCCCGTATTACGCATAAACAAATATGACTTTGCGTGTAAGCGCTCTTGCTGATTGTTGTAGCTTAGTTTTACTTCTGTATTTGGCAGGTTTGCTAAAAACTCAACCGCTTTAGCATCCGTTGCACCCATGTACGAAGTAGTAATAACTTTGAGTTTATTGCCGCTTTTGGTAAACGCTTCAAGCTCATTTTTAAAAATGCGCAGCCCCGTCCATTTTATAAATGAGACAAGCCAGTAAATAGTGTCGGACGATTTTATCTCGCGCTTTAGCTCGGTTTCGAGCGATATACCTGCATTAGCACCGCTAAACAATTCGCTTTGCGTAAGGCCTGTGAGTGGGAATATATCGCTTGAGTAATCTTTAAGATTGGCCGCAATCGGGTTTTGGGTATTAAACAGCGCGGTAAGTATTCGCCCTTGGCTGTCGATAAGGTTTTCGTTAATTAGCTCGTCATCGCGAATATGATCTTTAAGCCAAAGCACAAGGCTGTTTGCGAGGTTAATTTGTTCTTGCAAGCGCTCGTTTGAATTAGGGATGGCATCGATTGCATACTCAATAAGCTTACCTAAAAAGCGCGAAAGCCACGTAGCCGCCTCAGCCGATTCTAGTTGACGTTCGCCCACATAAAATTGGTCACGATTTAAATTTCGCTCAATTACTTGCGTAATTAACTGCTCGTAAATACCTATTTGCTGCATTAAATCGCTCCCTGTTTGTGAGCATTCAGTTTACTAAAAAAACCAATGTAAACAAGCATTAACTCAATATTGAATTAAAGGCTGTAGTTAAGTTAATCCCCGTTATTTTGCCCGAAAAAACTCAATTGATGAGTAATTGATTGCATGGATGCAATCAAAGTCGTGACAGGCACATGGATGTGCCTTACACGGCCTTTGCGTTCATATCAATTTAGGCTTTGAGGAAAGTGCAAAATGCTCGGGGCGCCGAGAGATTCCAAAGAGAAGTCGGCGGTTACTTCTCTTTGGTTGCCGTCGCCAACGCGACATTTACTAGTTAATAAGATAATTAAGAAAATCTTCTTTTGAAGAAAATACTTTTTCTATACGATTTTCAGTTTGTGTTACCACTTAAAAAAACCTATTTGCAGGGTAATCCTTTTTTGGGCTCCAATGAAACGCTGAACTCTGTATCTTGAGGTGGTTTGGGTATTAATGCGCTATACTGGCGCAAATTTTTTTAGATTAGTTGTTATGGCTCTTAAATCCACCATTATGAAAGTGCAATTATCGCTTAGCGATATGGACCGCCACGTTTACCAAGACTTTAGTTTAACCTTGGCTCAACACCCTTCAGAAACCGATCAACGATTGATGATTCGTCTACTCGCTTTTGCACTCAATAGCTGTGATGGTTTAGAATTTACCAAAGGGCTAAGTGCAGATGATGAGCCTGAACTTTGGCATGTAAATTACAGCGAAGAAATAGAATTGTGGATTGAGTTGGGTTTACCTGATGAAAAACGCCTTAAAAAAGCCTGTAATAAATCTAAAAAAGTGGTGCTTTATACTTATGGTGAAAACAATCAGGCAATTTGGTGGCAAAAACATCAACCTAAGTTGTATGAATTTAAAAACCTAAGTATTTTTAGCCTTGATTACGCAACTACACAAGCGCTTGCTGCTTTGGTTGATCGCAGTATTAAGCTTGCAATTACCATTCAAGATGGCGAAGTGTGGGTAAATACAGATAATACTAATATTGAAATAAAACCACAGCAGTTAATGTAACTAATGATTTTTTGAGGGCGTATGAAGATTAAACACGTTATTGTTTTACATGGCTTATATATGTCTGGCTTTGTTATGCGCCCACTGTGCTCTCGTTTAGAAGAATCTGGTGTTAAAGTATTAAACCTTACTTACAATACGCTTGATCCAAACCGCGATGCTATTTTTGCTCAAATTGATGAATTTATTGCAGGTGAACCTTCTGCACTGGTATGTCACTCAATGGGCGGATTAGTCGCTCGCGCATACCTAGAAGCTAATTCAGTTGCAAGCCAACACATTACAAAAGTAGTTACTTTAGGCACGCCTCATCAAGGTAGCCATATTGCACAAAAAATGAAGCAAAAAGGGTTTGAGTCTTTTTTAAAAAATAGCGTTGAATTTTTGCTTACACAAAATGGTAATTGGCCGTTTAAAGCGAAGCTTTTTAGTATTGCAGGTGACTTACCCATTGGTTTAATGCCTCTTATAGTTAAAGGTAGTAAATCAGATGGCACTGTATTACTTGATGAAACTAAGCTCAAAGGTATGGCTGAACATAAAGTGTTCCATTTAAGCCATACCAGTATGATTTACTCACGCGAAGTGGTCGACTATATTTTAAAATGCTTAAGCGAGAATTAATCTTCAGCGGCTTCTGCAATTTTATAACTTATTAAAAATATAATACCCAATATCAGGGGTATTGGCGCTGCGATATAACCAAAAAAAGCTGAATTGGCAATACTAGCTCCTGCTAAATGAGCAACTAGCCCCAATACAAATGCCACCAACGCTATACCAACTACAATCAACTCTGCTTTATTTTGCTTAACTGTTTTTGCGTGCATGTTATCTCTCCTAATAATTGCTACAAAATTAGTATGCGCTATTAAAACGAGTGCTTTTTGACCTAAATCAAACAATAAAATGCCTTTGTACTTTGCCCATACAAAACTTGTTTTAGATCATAATTTACACAGCGCAAATGTTTATTTTCTTGTAAGGGGTGGTATTTTAATTAATCCGACCCATTTCTATTAGGTAAGGGTGAATATAAGCATTACTGGTTACTGATAGTTTAAAACTATAAAGTTGATAAACATAAACGATTTTACTAATTTAAGCTGGTACGCAATACTTATCACAAGTTCACAAACAAACGGTTATTAAAGGAGTCAGTTATGTCACAGGTAAACGCAATTGGTCTAAACAGCGCAAAAAGTGATGATATTGTAAAGTCACTCAATACGTTATTAAGCAGCTACCAAATTCAGTACATGAATGCGCGCGGTTTTCATTGGAACATTAAAGGCCGTAACTTTTTTGAACTACACATTAAGTTTGAAGAAATTTATAACCTTTTACTTTTAAAAGTAGACGAAGTAGCTGAGCGCATCTTAACGCTAGATGGCGAGCCTCTTCATGCATTTTCTGATTACTTAGAAGTAAGCAAAATTAAAGAAGCAAAAGGTATTAGCGATGGAGTTACTGCTGTAGAAAACTTACTAGCCGGTTACAGCACGCTAATTAAAATGCAGCGCGAAATATTGAACCAAGCAAGTGACGCTGAAGACGAAGGGACTGCTTCGTTAATGAGCGATTATATCTCAGAGCAAGAAAAACTCGTTTGGATGCTTAAAGCATATTTAGATTAAGTCAAAAAAATAAAAGCCCTCATTGAGGGCTTAATTAGGGATAAATCTTGAACAATCAAGCGATTCGGTTACTATATTAACCTCACCCCAAAGCGAAACAACGCCCCTGTTACCAGTGGCGTTGTTTTTGGTTTAAGTGGACAATAAAGCAGTGTATTGCAAAAAGCCTCAGTGATTACTGAGGCTTTATATATATCAATAACAATATTAAAAGCTAATATCGTTATTACTGATTAGAACTTACTTCTAAAACCAATGTATACAGTTTGACCAATTGGGTCATATGTACCAGCGTCGGTTTCAGTGCCTGTATCTGAACCACTTATACCAGAAACAATACGTGGTGGCTCTTTATCAAATAAGTTATTAGCTCCTGCATATAACTCCATTGAATCACTAATATGATAGCTTGCTTGCACATCATGATACGTGACAGAACCAACACCAACTGAGCCAGCTGGAATCCCCAAACCACTTAAAAATTGATCATCAAAATCAGCATTTCCTGTAAATGTCATGCTCCAGTTAAAGTCAAAATCATTAATTTTATAACCTAAGTTCCAGTTTGCTTTATGCTCAGACGCGCCAACTTCACCAGCAAATACATCTTTATCTGCACCAGGTAACGGAATACTGTAACCATCAATTAGATAAGTGTATGCAAGGCGAGTTTTGAATGCACCTGGGCCTATATTTGTGGCGTACGTTAGTGTTAAATCGACACCTTCAGTACCCAAACCACCGCTGTTTGATACACCGCTATCAATAAACTCTAGCGAACCTGCGCTATTATTACCCGATGGAGCGCCACGGCGTGTAATAAAGTTACAGAAACTATCATCACCTCCACCATAGCATTGCTCAAGAATAAACTGGCGAGGTGTTGAAACTATTGCATCATCAATTTCTATATCAAAGTAGTCAAGCGTGATATCTAAACCCGATATTAAGTTTTCAGGTGTAAAAACCACACCCACTGTCACTGAGTTACCTACTTCTTCTTTAAGATCTGTATTACCACGGTTAAAGCCACTGATACCTTGTAAATCAGATTGGTTAAGCGTAAATGCACCATTGGTAGCAATATTACTGGCAACACCTACATCTGCACGACATGAATCGCCTGATGTACCACCCCCACTACTTGTAATTCCTAAGCAAGGATCGTTTAAGCCACTTGGAAATGTTTGTGACGGTGGAGAAAACAATTCATCAATATTAGGCGCACGAGTTGAGCGCGCTCGAGTCGCACGTAAACGTAAACTATCTGTCACTTCCCAATCTAAACCTACATTCCAACTTTCTGTACTACCTACTGTCGAATAATCTGACAAGCGAACCGCTGCATTCATAGTGACAGATTCAAGTACTGGAATATTTGTTTCAATATAATACTCAGTTACATCAAATGAGCCTTCTGTTGCCGGAATTGCATTACCCGCATTAAGGCCTGCTTGTTGTAATGCATCAAACTCACTACGAGAAAATTCTTCACGATATTCAAAACCAGCTGCGATACCCACAGTTCCTGCAGGTAACTCAAATAAATCACCCGAGATATTACCACCAATAATTTCTTGTTCTACAGAAGTAGAAAGAGAGCTTGGTGCACTTACAAAATCAATTGCACTTTGCGATAGTGAATTAAAACCAAAAATATTAACTGGTGCACAGTTAAAGCCTCGAGCCGTTGCGTCAATACAGATTGCTTCGTTAGTTATACCATCGCCATCGAGGTCAAAACGATCGTTAACAGCTTCTAAACCTCGTCGAAAGCTTTGTACGTTAACTAAACCACCAGATACTTGTGACTCTTTTGTTTTGCCATACACGTAGTAAGTATCGTAAAACCAGTTGTCGTTTATTTCACCTTGAAAACCTAATGCAATACGGAATGTATCACGCTCTGCACGTGCCCCACGGTTACCAATATCGCTTAAACGCTTTGCAAAGAAAATATCTCGGCTACCGTCGCCATCTGTATCTGTTGCTGCATTATAAATATCGTCAGGTACAAACGCACTGCGTAGTAACTCTCCATTTACTTCAAATTCAATAGGAACACGCCCATTAGCGTAAATATCATCAGATGCAAATGGGAATGGCTCTAGCTCTGAACGAGTTGTACTCGACGCATACGTACCTTCATAAAAAAAGCTGTGCTTATCATTAAGTTCATAACTGCCGTTGGATGCAAATAAATAACGCTCGGTTGGAATTGCAATTGTACGAACCCCACTTCGGTTAAAGCCATTTGCGGCAACGCCATCGCCACCATTGGTGCTAAACGAATTTTGTAGGTTGTTATCTTGATCGAATGTAAAGCGAGTGTCTCCTGCATCAAATCGACCTTGAGGTGGAAATGACGAGAAAAAAGGACGTACGGTATCAAAAATAGCATTTGGATTTGCAGCAGGATCATCTTCAAAAAATATTTGCGAGAATTGATCCACAGCAGAACGGTCACGATCACGAGAGTAAACAGCACCCTGATCAGAATAACCTAAGTGAAACATTGCATGACCCTTGCCATCACTACTGGTTAAACCCGACGTGAAAGAGAATTGTCGAGATTGGTCATCGCCTTCTTTGGACTCACCAAATTGACCTTCAAATTCAATACCTTCAAAGTCATCTTTTAAAACAAAGTTAACCACACCTGCCACTGCATCAGAGCCATAAACTGATGATGCGCCGCCAGTCATAATTTCAACTCGTTCGATAAATTGGCTAGGAATGGTATTTAAATCTACTGCTGAGCTACCTGGTAAACCCGATACATAACGGCGACCATTAACAAGCACTAATGTTCTTTCTGAGCCTAAATTACGTAAATCAACGGTAGCCACACCAGCACTTGCTGTGTTGAAGTTAGAATTAGTCCGGCTAATAGCTGGTGAACCGAACGCAGGGTTATCTAATAATAGGTTTTGAATATTAAGAGAGCCTGATGCATCGATTGCTGCACTATCTACAACCTGAATTGGCGCAGAAGACATAGCCTCGGCTGAACGAATACGAGAACCGGTAACTTGTACACGTTCTATTTTGGTAATTTCATCATCTTCTGCAGCTACACCTTGAAATGAAAATCCTGCAAGTATTGCACTGCTTAGCGCAATAGTTAACGACGATTTCTTAAATAATCGCGTGCGAACCTTGTTAGTTAATGTCATGTAATTCCCCTGAATTGTTATTTTTGTAACTAAATAGTTACTTCACGGGCCACATTAAAAGGATTAATATCAAGTCTCTATAAGTGTGCTTTAACAGGCGTTTATATTGGTGTGAACTGCAAGATTGATGGGTTAAATGCATATATCACAATAATTTTATAAAAATATTGTGTTTTTTTAACACTTTTCTCTCTAAACACGGTCTTAATTATTATCTACACTACGGGATATAAAATAATGGATGCTTCTTTTCATGCACAAACACTGGTTAGTAATGCCACGTTTGCAACATTTCTAACAAAACAAATGCAAGATCACCGTCATTTTAAGTCTCAATCTCTTGCTGCAGATAAGCGATTAGATCAAATAGATACGACGAAATATAATGTGCTTTTTTACGAGTTAACAAGCCTCTCTGATCCAACCCAAATTGTACACTTAGCCGAATTAGCAAAAAAAATGAAGCTAATCATTATTGGGCAATCAGGCCAGTTTGCTAGTTTTGCATTTGAAGTAGGCGCTGTAGACTTTTTAACTGTAGATTCAACAGCTCCCAGAATAGAAAAATGTTTTGATAAAATTGTTCACCTTTGCCCAATTGCAAGTGCCGTTGAGCGCCAATACCAACAAAGCATCCAACATGAGAAGCAATCTTCGTCGCATATTGTGGTTAAAGATGTCGGTAAGGTAAGGTTGATTGATATAAAAGATATTATTTGGATCAATGGTGCAGGTAATTATGTGGAATTGCATTTTACTCAAGGTAGTACGCCTATTTTACATCGCGAAACGATGAAAAATATCGAACAACAACTAGAACCCGAAGGATTTATACGTATTCATCGCTCTACTTTAGTTAGAAAACAAGCCATTTGCGAACTTATGCCAACAGACAGCGGTGACTATAAAGTGAGGCTAAAAAACGATATGTGTTTAAATTTATCAAGGCGTTATAAAGGATGTTTAGACAGTATAATAAGCCCCCTTCAATAGAAGGCTCATTAATATCAGCTGTTATGTACTTACGGTTTATTGACAAGCGTAATAAAAAAGGCCATTTCGAGGGCTTTTTCTTCTAAGCTTTTAAAACGACCTGATGCGCCACCATGACCAGCATCCATATCGGTTTTAAACACCAAAATATTGTTGTCTGTTTTGAGTTCACGCATTTTGGCAACCCATTTCATAGGCTCCCAATATTGTACTTGTGAATCGTGCAGTCCGGTAGTTACCAGCATATTCGGGTAGTTTTGCGCACTAATATTGTCGTATGGTGAGTAGGCTTCTATCACGTCATAAAAACAAGGATCGTTTGGGTTTCCCCACTCGTCATATTCATTAGTGGTAAGTGGAATGCTTTCATCAAGCATGGTAGTGAGTACATCTAAAAATGGAACATGACAACCTACACCACAATATAACTCTGGTGCTTGATTGACTACGGCTCCCATAAGTAAACCACCTGCACTTCCGCCTGAAGCAAACACTTTGCTGCTATCACAATAACCTTGAGCAACGAGTGCTTTCGTTACATCGATAAAGTCATTAAAGCTATTTTGTTTATGCTCTTTTTTACCGTGTTCATACCACTCTCGCCCGAGCATTTCAGATCCACGAACATGTGCAATAACATAAACAAAGCCACGGTCGAGTAAACTTAATGATGTACTAGAAAAGCTCGGATCAATAGTATAGCCATACGCTCCATATCCATATTGAAACAACGGGTTAGTACCATCTTTGTTAAAGCACTCCTTACGATACACAATCGACGCGGGCACTTTTGTCCCATCACGGGCAGTAATTGTTAATCGTTCAGATTGGTAATCATCAGCATTAAAATCACCGACTACCTTTTGCTGTTTTAGTAATGTTTTAAAACCCGTTTTTAAATCAACATCATATAACGAACCAGGCGTGGTAAGACTTGAATAATAAATACGTGCGGTTTGCACATTAGGCTCTGGGTTCATTGCAACAGCGGCGTAGTAACAAGGATCAGCAAAATCTAACGCCATGCGGTTGTTGTGTTGATCAACCACTACGAACCGTGCTTGTCCTTGTTCGCGTTCACTCAACACTAAATAGTCATTAAATAGCTCAACACCTTCGAGCAGTACATCATCTCTATGAGCAGTATGCTCTAACCATTGTGTTTTATCGGCAATGGTTTGGCTTGTTGCCGTCATTAATCTAAAGTTTTTAGCCTGCCAGTTAGTCACAATATAGAATGTGTCATCTAGTTTATCTACATCAAACTCGTGCCCTTCCTCGCGTGGCATTAATGCTTTAAATTCGCCATTTGGTTTATTGGCATCAAGCACCCAAGTATCATTTGTTTCGGTGGTAGCCAAGTCAATAATAATAAGACTTTCGTCACGACTTTTACCAAGTCCCATAAAAAAGCTGCTATCTTGCTCTTCATACACCAAAACATCTTGGCTTTGATCGCTGCCCAGTTGATGCCTAAATACTTGATAGCCTAGTAATGTTTGGAGATCTTTTTTTACATAAAAAACAGTTTTATTATCGTTAGCCCAAACAATTTGCCCTTCGGTATTTTCAAGTACATCAGTTAGCATTTCACCTGTTTCAAGGTTTTTAAAGCGCACCACATAAATACGACGGCCTTCAGTATCTTCTGAATATGCCATAAGTTGCTCACATGAACTCAGTGCAACTTCGCCTAATTCAAAAAATTCATACCCTGCGGCTATTTTGTTTACGTCTAATAAAAGCTGTTTATCGTCTGCGCTCATACTGGTGCTACGATAATGGCGAGAATATTCATCATCTCCGCGCACTTCTGAGTGGTACCAATATTTGCCATCTTTAACTGGAACCGTATTATCATCTTTAACAATACGTGCTTTTAACTCTTCAAATAGCGTATTTTGTAATGGCTTCATGGGTGCTAACTGCTCATCACAATAAGTATTTTCAGCCTTTAAATGTTCAAGTACTGCTTTGCTTTGACGCTCATCATCGCGCATCCAATAATAATTGTCAGTGCGTGATTTATTATGAGTATTGAGTTTGTGAGCTTGTTTTTTAGCAATAGGGGCGTTGGGTAATAAATTTAAAGGTAAGTTAGGGCGAGACACAAATAAGGCCAATTAAAAAATAACAATATTCGCAGTTTATCATAAAAATAAAAAAGCCTACCCACTGGGCCAACTTAAAAATAACTATGTTAAGTATAAATATTAAGCTTAGCTAGGGCCTGCTTATCTTTCGAGGTTAAATTTGCAGCAGACTGTTTGGTATTTAGGCAAGGCAGAGCCTATGATGTGTGGTTGTTCCCCCTAAATAGGCAATAACGCAGCATAGATGCCAAACATGCGCGGCCCTTTGGGTTCTTTCTAGGGACGATTATTAGTCCGAGATTTGTAACCAAGCCATCGCCCAGCTTTTACCGACCCCTGGTTCAAACATTAATTTTTCATCACCACTGGCACGGCAAAACTCATTAAATGGCCATGGCTTGCACTGGTAAATTTTTCCCGTTTTGGGCTGCAATACGTTTGTACCCGCATTGTAAATATCGCTATTTTCTGGGTAAATGTAATCGTAAGCATCGGAAGTTTTAACTTTACGCTCATCACATTTTGCAATGCAGTGAAAGTCGACACTAGCTTTACAAATGCCACTGCTTTGCAACGCAAAAATCTCATTATGGCGATAACCAACAACGAGCCCTTGCTCCGTCATTTGCCCTGCGCTTACAAGTGGAATATGCACGTTAATGTACTCAGCAACTAAACGTGGCCATGCATGAGATTCACCTTGCTCAAGTGTGATAATTTTATAATCGAACGACAAACTAACTAGCTCTCCTTGCATGTCATAAAAGGTTACACTCACCACATCACCAATAAATAATTGGGTATGATGACTTAAGCAACCTATTGTCGACCACTTTCCACAAGCCAACGACGTATGCATAAACACAGCAACACCTTAAAAAACCAAAATTGAATCTATGGCTATATGGATACACAAAAAATACACTAAAAACAAGTTATACGATGGTTCATACCATATTAATAGTAAACTTAAGCTTTCATCTCATCACTAATACTTACTTTTTATAAGTAATATCATTATTAGAGCATACAAAAAAGCCAACTCATTGAGCTGGCTTTTTGATGTGTATCTTTTGCATTCAAGACATAGAGTTTTTAATCGTCGTCTTTTTGAAAATCATTCTAAAGAAGCGCTTAAACATTTCACCTATATCGCTCAATATTATATATAAGCATGGCACTAATATAAGAGTGATTAAGGTGGCAAACATCACTGCAAAGCCAAGAGCTACAGCCATAGGTATAACAAACTTAGCTTGTAAGCTTGTTTCAAACATAATGGGCAATACACCTGCAAATGTAGTAATTGAAGTAAGTAATATCGGTCTGAATCGAGCACAACCGGCATCTATTACAGCATTTTTGATACTGACACCTGTTTTGCGGGCTTGATTCACATAATCAGTCATAACGAGAGAGTCGTTTATAACCACCCCTGCTGCGGCAATAATACCAAAGCCAGACATTAAAGTTATATCCAAACCAAACCAGTAATGCCCCCATATTGCTCCCGTTAAGCTAAATGGAATAACCGACATAACAATAAGTGGTTGCGCATAACTCTTAAGAGGTACTGCTAATAAGATATACACCAAAATCATACCGCCGAAGAAAAACATCTTTTGCTGATTAGCTTGATCTTGTTGTTCTTCAATGGCGCCACCAAGTTCAGACTTAACACTTGGGTACTCTTCTTTAAGTTGTGGTAGTAATTTTTCTTTAATTTGCTCAACAACTTCGTTTGGTTCAATCACTTCTTCATCTATGTTGCCATAAACATACACAGTGCGGTAACCCCCTTCGCGGCGAATATAACTAATTCCCGGTGTTTCAGTGAGTTCAACTACATCACCAAGTAGTACTTCACGGCCCTGCGGGGTAGTAACAACCGCATGTTTAAGCGACGAAAATGCCTCTCGAGTCAGTTTAGGGTAACGTACCATTACACGCACCTCTTCGCCGTTTCGAATAACACGTTGAGCCTCACCACCGTAAAAGCTTGCCCCAACTTGATTAGCAATTGAAGCTAAGTCTAAACCCAAATCGTAAGCGACCGGTTTTAAACTCATTTGCACTTCTTTACTGGCAGGGTCTATTGTTGAGCTAATATCAAACAGGCCTTCTTGCTGTTGCAGCAATTCTATAAAGCGGCGACCAGCATCATTCAATGTATCAATATCTGAGCCATATAATAAATAACCAAATTCGCCATCACTGCCTCCTCCGTTTACATCATCATAAATGGTTAATGATTTAACACCGGCAATATCAGGCATGGCTTCGCGCCAACGGCGTGATAATTCAAACGCGTTATAAGGTCGTACTCTCTCATCAACGAGTGGCACAAGCACTTGAGCTTCGGTACGCCCTTGGTTATAGACTAAAATATCTCTTATGAGTTTTTGACCATATTTGCGTTCAGTATCTTCATCAATCGCAATCACCATCGCCTCTATTTCACGAATAGCGTTTATTGTTTGTATGTCTGATACATTGTCATTCATTTCTAGATTTATTTGCGGGTAGTCATGCGGGATTTTTGGCATAAACCCAGTACGAACTTGATTTGATGAGATTAAAGCAAAGGTTACGATCAATAGGGCGATAAATGAAAATAATACTGACCAACGCCATTCAACACAACGTATAACAAAGCGCTTATATGGGCCATTTACAAAACCAAAAAATCGCGTATTAAACCGATCGCGCCAGCCCCCCTCTTTTATTGGTGAAAAATGAGTGTGGGCAATATGGGCAGGCAATATCAACTTTGATTCAATCAAACTAAATACTAAACACAGCATTACCACCACAGCTATACCATAAAAGAAGGCACTTTCTGGACCTGTAGATAACGTAAATGGAGCAAATACTGCAATGGTAGTTAGTACACCAAAAGTTGCGGGGGTTGCTACGCGTTTTGCGCCATTAACCACATTTACAACACCGCCACCTTTTTTCTCTATTTCGGTGTAGGCACTCTCACCTATGACAATGGCATCGTCCACCACAATCCCTAGCACCATAATAAAAGCAAAAAGTGATAAAATATTAATGGTTACACCAAACAGTGGCATCATCATCATTGCGCCCAAAAAGCACACTGGTAAGCCAATCATTACCCATAATGCCAACTTAAAGCGTAAAAAGATTGATAGCATAATTGCAACCAAAACAGCACCCTGAATAAGGTTTGTAACCATCATGTCTAAGCGAGCATTTAAGTAGTACGTCATATCCATTAATGGCTCTAAACGAACCCCCAGTGGTAGCTCTTTATTTTTTAATTCTATAAATGCTTTTACTGAATCAGCAACTGGGATAATACTTTGCTCTTCGGTCGCTTTTACCGATATATAAACCGCATTTTCACCATTAAATTTAAAGTAACGCTCACCTTCAGTGAACTGATCTTTAATCACGGCAATATCTTGCAGTAACACTTTAGCGCCATTAGCCCCTATTTTTACCGGTATTTGTCTAAATTCTTCACCTGAGTAAAACTGATTTTCGACTCGTACAGAAATAACACCCGCATCGGTTTTTAACTGCCCTGCCGAAAAGTTAGCTGAGTAACGACGCACTGCATTCATTACATCACTAAGAGTTAGGTTATATTGACGCAGCGTATCGGGTTCTATCTCGATAGCTATTTCATCAAGAGGAACATCATTTACCACCAAAGATACATTTGAAAGCTGTAATAGCTCATCTTCAATCTGATTAGCGATCGGCTTAAGCTCAGTAAGTGGTAGGTCAGCAACAAGCGTCATACCTATTACATCTTGCTTAAACTCCACCTGACTTATGGTGACCGGTTCCATTCCTGCCGGAAATGTCGCTATACCATCAACTCGTAATTTAACTTTATCGAGTATATCGGTAAGCTCTACATCGGTATTAATTTCAAGACTTGCTCTACCGCCATTTCTAAATGCTCTGTACACACCTTTTTTAATTTCGGTCACATCTTTTAGCGACTCTTCAATTTTTATAAGTATGCTTTCTTCAATTTCTTGTGGTGAAGCGCCTGGGTAATTGGCTTCAATATTAATGTAATTAATTTCTATATTTGGGAACATTTGACGCTGAAGATTAAGAAAGCTAATAATCCCCATCACCACAATAAAAATCATCATTAGGTTGGCAGCAACGGAGTTATTGGCAAAATAAGCAATAATACCGGTTTGTTTTTCAGCGTTTGGCGCTGTATTTGGTAGTTCAGTGTTACTCATAACTCAGTCTACCTTTATAATTGTTCAGTGGAGGCACTTTCAAGTACCTCTGTTTTTTTAGTATCTTGAAGGCCTGCAATTTTTACAGCCATGCCTTTTTGCGGGTATTCTGGCAAAGTGATCACTAACTTATCATCTTTTTGCAAACCATCGCTAATATAAAAATATTCACCTTCTTCACGAATAACTGTGACTTTGCGCGGCTCAAGCTGTTGTTCTTTATTAACAATCCAGACTGTTTGATTATTTACTAACTCTTGCGGTAAGCGGTAAATATTATTTAGCATCGCACCAGCAAAGTTCACCTGTACGTAACTGCCAAACTTAATGGCTGGTTGTTTAGTTTTAAGCCCATATGGGTCTTCAATACGCACCACTAAACTACTCATACGTGTTGCGTTATCAATAATTCCTAAATCACGGTCAATCACGCCTTCTCGAGTAAAGCTATTTAACCCTTTTTGAATAACCGTTGCGGTAATGCCCTTTATGCGATCTGGTAAAAATATGCTATCAAAACCTGCAATAGGAATAATGACTTCAGCGGTTTCAATATTGTTTAGCTCAGCAACTTGCGAACCCATTGTTACATATTGACCAACACCAACATTGCGGCTGATAACCAACGCATCGTAAGGGGCTGTAACGTCACAATTATCTAAATCACGTTGCGCGCGTTTTAATGCAGCTTGTGCCGACTTAACGGATGCCTGCGCACTGAGTACTTGAGGTTTACGTAAAAATAAATCTGTTCGTGCTTTACTTGGAAAACGCTTTGCTTCGTCTTCGGCTACTTGCGCTTGAGCTTGCTCTTCAATTAAGCCCGCTTGTGCGCGAGCAAGATCAGCCTCTGCAACAAGCACTGCTGCTTCGTAGTTATCTTTCTCGATGGTAAATAGCGTTTCACCGCGCGCAACAATGCCACCAGCTACAAAATTAGGGTGCCAACTTAACACCTCACCCGACACTTGCGCCGAAAGCTGTGTATTTTCAAGCGGCTTTACTTCACCATAACTGTTAATAATAACTTGATGATCATTTGCAGCAACAGCCTCAACCTGCACTGTTGGGCGCGTATCAACGATTTCTTTTTTTTCTGATTCTTGTGCGAGGGCATTTATTCCCATAAAACCAACGACCCCTATCGCAAGTGCTACGAACGGGAAGACCCATTTAAGTGAATTTGTTTGCATATTCTATTTATCCCTAAAGTTCTATTAGCACCATAATATCAGAGGCAAACAAAACATTAAGGTGACATTTGTAAGCAACTGTTGCAAATACACACAAAATATTACTATTTATGTCTTTAAGAAGTGAAAAAACTGCAATTCGTCTCATTCTTTATATTTTGTTACAAACTTTTATACATGTAAATCAATGAACTACCTATTAACAAGTAAATTTCATCGCGAAGATGTGCTAAATGAAATTAATTTACGTACAGTCCAATTAAATTAACAAATATTAAAAAGATCAAATAATGAAATTAACCACAATTACTCTTGCACTTAGTCTAGCGCTTAGTGGCCATGCATTTGCTGCCGAAAAGAAAGAAGACAAAAAACCAAAAACACTTAGTGAAATGATCAAAGGACAAACCGAATTTGCGGGCGTATTTAACCTTTATCAAGACGAAAAAACCGGTGAACACCTAATGGTAATTAGCGAGTCACAACTCGATACACCATTTGTGTATTTTGCGCACACCGTTGATGGAGTTACTGATGCAGGTCATTTCCGTGGGGCATACCGTGAAACTAAGCTAATTGAATTTAGAAAGTACTTTGACCGCATTGATATTATTAGCAAAACACCTCGATATAAGTTTGATGAAAACAGTGCTATTTCTAAAGCAAGCGAGGCCAATATTAGTAAAGCTGTACTAGCAAGCATTAAAATAGAAAAAGAAGAAGATGGAAAAATAGCATTTAATGTAAATAAGCTATTTTTAAGCGAAGCACTTCACAAAGTATCACCTACGCCAAACCCAGCCGATAAAAATGCCAAAAAGCGCTTTAAAGTAGGTAAATTAGACGATAAAAAATCACGTATTATTAAACAGCGCCCTTACCCTAATAACTTAGACGTAGTAGTTGATTACGTATTTACTAATGCAAGCCCTACTGTACGTGGCTCTAATGCAGTAAGCGATCCACGTAGTGTATCGGTAAAAGTGCAGCACTCATTTGTTTCTCTACCTGAGAATAACTACGTGCCACGTATGGATGATGCGCGCATTGGTTATTTTACCAATCAATTCGATCAAATGACGTCTACCGATTGGGCACCTTATGAAGATATTATAAAGCGCTGGGATTTACAAAAGAAAGACCCTGGTGCAGCCCTTTCAGAGCCAGTAAAACCAATTACTTGGTGGATAGAAAACACCACACCTATTGAATGGCGCGATACCATTCGTGACGCTGTTTTAACGTGGAATACTTCTTTTGAAACAGCCGGTTTTAAACATGCGCTGGAAGTAAAAGTACAACCAGACGATGCAGATTGGGATGCGGGCGATATTAATTACAACGTACTGCGTTGGACTTCGTCACCTAAGCCTCCATTTGGCGGATACGGACCAGCACTTGCTAACCCATTAACTGGTGAAATACTGGGCTCAGACATTATGCTTGAGTTCGTGTTTATGAAAAACCGTTGGATTTATGACACACTTTTCACCCAAGGGACAATGAGCCACGGTGAAACAACAAATACCGGCGAGCTAAATTGCTCTCTTGGGCATGAGATTCAACAAAACCTAATGCTTGCCAAAGGCCTTGCTAACGGCGACAAAATTGCAGACAAAGAAATGCTTCGCCAAGGTTTAACACAATTGGTACTTCACGAGGTTGGTCATACTTTAGGCCTTAACCACAACATGAAATCATCTATTTTGTGGGATGAAAAAGAAGTACACGATAAAAACAAAACCCAAGGCATAGTAACCGGTTCTGTAATGGATTATGCACCCGCTAACATTGCCCCAATTGGTATGCAGCAAGGTGATATTTTTCAAACAAAACCAGGTCCTTATGACGATTGGGCAATTAACTACGGCTACAGCGTAGCACTTACAGATGAAGCTGCTGAGCAAGCTCGGCTTGATAAAATACTTGCGCGTTCAAGTGAGCACGCTCTTGCCTTTGGTAACGATGCCGACGATATGCGCGCACCAGGTCGCCATATTGATCCACGTGTAATGATTGGTGATTTGTCGTCAAACCCTGCAGCCTATGGCGCAGATCGTATGGCACTTATCAATAAACTATTTACTGAGCTAAAAGATAAAGCAACAGTTAAAGGCGAGTCTTACCAACAGCTTGTTACCTCTGCTAATAGCTTATTTGGTCAATACCGAGCTCAAGCAGGTGTTGTTTCTCGCCAGATTGGCGGTGTGTATGTTGAGCGCGCTGTAGTGGGTGATGCAAATGCAGATAAACCATTTACGCCAGTATCGCTTGAGCGCCAAACACAAGCGATGGATATACTTGCCAAGTTTGTATTTGCACCTGACGTACTACAAAACATGCAACCTCTATACAGCTACCTACAACTACAACGTCGTGGCTTTAATCACTACGGTAAAAATGAGGACCCTAAAGCACACCAAATGATTTTAGGTATGCAAAAATCTGTACTTGCACAGCTATTACACCCTGCTGTGTTACTGCGTATTTCTGACACCGCTCTATACGGTAATGAATATAGCCTAACTCAGTTTATGCAAGACTTAACTGCCAGCATTTTTGTAAAAAGCAAAGGCGCAAACTCTATTAGCCACAACTTACAAATTGAATATGTTAATCAGCTAATCGCGATTGCAGGCCTTGGTAAAGCAAGTAAATTTGATAACCTAGCTAAAACCGCTGCGTTATATCAGCTTACTCAAATAGCCGATACCAGTGTTGCGTGGGGATCAGATACAGCGACTAAAGCACATAAAAAATATATTGACCGCTTAATTGCAAAAGCATTAGAAGCGTAAAATATCTCTAATAATTGAGTAAACCAAGGCCACGTTTAACGTGGCCTTTTTTATGACAAAAAGTGAAAACTAAATATAAATAGTGCCTTTTAAATACCTTGCAGCATGTCCCGTTAAGGTGACGGTTGTATCACCCACTTCACATAGTAAATGCCCGCCTCTGCTTGAAGCCTGATAAGCGCTTAACGTAGTTTTACCCAATTGCTGCGCCCAATAAGGTGCAAGACCAGTATGGATTGAACCCGTTACATAATCTTCATCGCCACCGCTTGCAGGCCAAAAATAACGAGATATAAAATCATATTCTGTACTTTTAGCTGTCGCCACCACGTCTAACGGGTATAAGGTTTTGAGTAAATTAGAGTCTGTTTTAAGGTTAATGACATCTTGCTCATTTTTATACACCACAAAATAAGCCTGCTGATTTTTTAACACCTTAAAAGGTTGTATAGACAAGCTATTAAATAACTCTTTAGGTATATTATCAGCCTCACTCGGTACTTGCTTCGGAAAGGTCATTGCAAAGCTGCCGTCAACATTTTTATTAACGATTAGCTCGCCTACTGCATCGGCAATAAAGCGGATTTTCGATACATTATGCTCTTCACATAAAACATACGCCGCAGCGAGTGTGGCATGGCCACAAAAGTCTATTTCCATTAATGGAGAAAACCAGCGAATAACAAAACTTCCATCATCTTGCTGACAAGTAAAAGCCGTTTCAGATACGTTATTCTCAGCACCAATTTTTAGCATTAGATCGTCACTTAACCACGATTCTAATGGGATCACTGCCGCGTAGTTACCTTTAAATAACTCATTCGCAAACGCATCAATTTGATGAATAGTTAATTGCATTGTTGAAACTTTATAATGATTAAGAGCTTAAAACTACCACAGCTTAACTAAATTAATCTAAACTCTGGGTAATAAATCTATCTCCAGCAGCTATTATCAGCGCTAACTACGTTGAATTTACTTGCAATAGGCTAGCTATTGACGCGTAAATTCGCCTTGTTTTCACTGAAAATCTCTGGCTAGAGAAAAATAAATTTAAATATCATTATAGTTAAATCTGTTAGTAAATCTCTTAACCAGAGTTCAGATTAAATTAGCACTTTTATTTTGGCTTTAAGCCATTGCAGGTCGCATTCTATAATATTGCATACAACCAAATTGCACAGCATTGGTAAGTAACAGCATAATAAACATGAGTAAGTGCGCAGTGCTTGGAGCAGCATTTGAAAGCTCAACAACTAAGCCGCAAATACCAGCAATAAACTGCAAACTAAAGTAGCGCGCGCTTAAATTACTTACATTACCCGTACGCAGTGTTTTATAAGTTTGCGGCATAACACGTACCGAACTCATCACAAGCCCCACATATGTTAAAGCGTTTAATACCATTGCAGTATCAAGGGTTGAATTTAGTAGTAGAGAAAAAGGCAGCAACGAAAAAGCAATCATAACCACAAGCTGAGTACGTTCTCGCTTAGCTGCGTTAAAACGCGCAAAAAAGTACAAAATAAGCCCGCTTAGTGCACCTGTTACAATAAATGGTAGAGCAATATAAAAACGCTCAAAGTAAATATTATAAGTTATAAAGTAAAGGCTTTGCGCCAAGCCAAATGTCATCATTAATAGTGACAAGCCCGAAACACTGCGATTTTTTCGAATTTTTGTCAATAGGGGTAAAAAACTAAAAACCAAAATAAATGAAGATAAAATAGGCAAATAATGCGCCAAAACAACCTCGCTCGTTACATAACTGTTAATTAAAAATAGAAATAAAAACATTTATTAAACATATGTTTTAAAAGGCTTTTACTATAAGCGCGGCATTGTAGAGCGAAGTCAGCTTAACTCAACTAAATCGCAAATATTTATTTTAAATAGTGGCAAGCTGGGTATACAAAAATCGTGGAATTACGTCTACCGTTTGTTTGTTTTTAGGAAAGTCACCCCACAAGCTTTTAAATAAAAATGATAGTTGTTATCATGCGTAAACAATAAATAACTGCATACAAAATCATCTATGAGAAAAACTCTTTTTAAAATACACAGTTGGGTTGCTCTTATTGCAATCATTCCACTGATTGTTATTAGTATTACAGGCAGTGTATTAGTTTTTAAAAGTGAAATAGATGGCTTACTGATGCCAAACAGTCATTTTGTTGTAAAAACATTACCTGAACGTATGCCAATCGATAAATTAATCACGAATACAGAAAATGCGTACCCTGAGTATGTAATAGGCAGCTGGGAAATATTTAACGGCGATACAGCAGATCGAGTTTATTTAGTAAAACGCGGTACTGAGCAATGGTATAAGTTTCATTTAAATCAATATACTGGTGATATATTGTCAGAGCCTGTCGGCACTAGCCACTATTTTACCGATTGGTTTCTAGAGCTACACTACACGTTCTTACTTAACGACTTCAGTAGTTTACCGGGGCAAACTGGGACTGTACTGGGATTCTTTTTTGCTCTATTTTTATTAGTATTAGGCATTACTGGCCTCATTATTTATCGCAAATTTTGGCAGCGTCTATTTAGCGTACGCTGGCGTGCAACACTACAAATAGTGCTTAGTGATATTCATAAAATGACTGGCGTTATAGGCTCGCCTATCATCATCATTTTAGCCATTACGGGTGGTTACTTTAACGGTGCAGTGTGGTATCACGAAGTCATTGAGCACGCCGAAGAAGAGCACTTTGCACTGACCAAAAACCTATACAGTAGCGACATTTCGTTCCAACGTATACTTGACGACAGTAAAAAACAAATACCTACATTTAATGGTACATTTTTAGTCATGCCACTACAGCCAGATGAAAACATCACTGTATTTGGCGAAGTAAGCACCGCCAATCCACTCGCAAGCGAATACGCAAATACCGTTACCTATAACAAATTAACGGGTGAGCACATAGCCAATTGGGACATTCGTAAAGTTGGTGCTGGCTGGCAAGTAATAGATAGCTTTAGAAAGCTGCACTTTGGATACTTTGCTGGGCTGATCAGTAAAATTTTGTGGTGCGTTATAGGCTTAAGTCCGGTGTGGCTAGCAGGTACGGGGTTTTATTTATGGTTCACACGTCGAAAACGTAAAAAACAGTCACAGGTGAATCGCTCAAATAAGCGAGGCACAGTTAACGCTTGATTTGAAAACCACCTCAATGTAAAGTCAAAGCTCACATTGAGGTGGCTTATGAAGTTTCTAATATTAATATTTTGTCTTTTTTTAACTGCATGTAAAAATGCACCGACTATCACTCCGGCTGAAAAAGTACAGTTATCCAGTCTTATAAATCATTCGCTTTTTGAGCGCTTAGACATACCAACCGAGCAAAGCATTTTTGAACTGCCTCAAGCAGAAAAGCAAAAATTCTTAACCTACGCAAATGAAAATCTAGCAGATACCCGAGCTGACCAAGTTATTTTTAATTATCTAGAAAGTCAGCTAGAAAATTTTCAATACCATGGTGATACACTTACTTCAAAGCAAGCCCTCAAATTATCGCAAGGTAATTGCATTAGTCTAGCGGTACTAACACAAAGCTATGCACAAACCTTAGGTCTCGATACAAGTTTCCAAGAAATGACCAGCGAACCGGTGTACGCCAAAGAAAGCAACATAGTCTATGTAGCTAATCACTTTAGGACAAAAATATATGCTCCAAAAGTAAAGAAAGAAGATAATTATATCGAATTTATTAGAGCCGGAACGCTAATAGATTATTTCCCGACTCAAGGTAGCACCTATTCTGGTAGTGCAACTTATAACGACTTGCTAGCTAAATTTTATAGTAATTTAGCGGCAAACGCACTTGCCGAAAAACAATTTAATACTGCTTACTCACTTATTTTACAAGCGAATAAATTCACACCAAATGATGCAGAACTATTTAATATAGCTGGTATTTTACATCGCCGAGTTGGTGATTTACTAAGCGCTAAAAACATCTATCAAACAGCACTTAGTAATAACGAAATAAGCATTAATTTAATCAGCAACTATCAGCTTTTAGCTAAAGAGTTAGGAGACAAAGAGCTTGTTAAAGAGCTTACCTCACAATTAGTTAATAAAGAAAAAGACCCATACGAATTATTAGTGATCGCTAAAAACAACTTACAAGCTGGCCACGTTCATCAAGCTAAAACACATCTTGAGCAAGCCATTACTAAAGCGCCTTACATTGCTGAGTTATACTTGGAACTCGCAAAAGTTCGCTATCAACAAGGCAATACCAAACAAACACAAGCATTACTTGAAAAAGCTATTGAATTAGAGCGTGATAACCAAAAGCTCGATGTATATCAAGCTAAGTTACTATCCTTGCAAACGGATAAGTAACTTAGCTTATTAAGTGTTATAACGAATAATAGAAACTCAGCCAAGCGCGCATTTCATCTTCAAAACTGTCGCCTTCTACTCGCGACAGTCCCATATTAAAGGTTAAGTCATTTACACCTGCAGGCCCCATTCCAAAACTAAAATCGCCTTGGTATTTTAATCCATAGCTTTGCGCGTATACACCGCCATCAAGCTGATGTTGCTTGTAATAAAGCCACGGCATGCCTTCTTTAAAGCTAAACCCACCACCATAACCTTGATAACGCTCAGCGGTTGCGCTGTAAAAAGGCAGATCAGATGAAAGTATATATTCACTACTTTGTTGCTGATTAATGAGGTTTGAACCAAAGCCACCTAACGCAAGACTGTTATCACCTCGTTGCTTTTGTTCAAAATTTGCATAAAGGGGAATACTAAACGCCTTTCCAAATACTTTTGCAGATAAATCGTACCCTTGCCAATTACTACTTTTACTACCGCCATCGTACCAACTCGCATTAATACTCTGGCCAATTGCAAAGTCTTGACGATCATATTGCCAGTGTTGAGTAATCCCAAAACGAGTCCATTTTTTATAGCTTTGTTTATAATCAGTATAATTGTAGGCAAGCTCGGGCGTTACGTTTAATTGCCCAAATTTAAATGGGTAACTTATTGCTGCAAAACCGCCTCGCGCATCAATATCAGCGTTTGAACTTTCCTGATACTGACGCGATGTATTTAAATTGTAGTCAAACAATGCCAGCTTAAATTTCACATCGAGCGCGTTATATTTTGCCTGCACATAACCACCATGCAGCGCACCATTGTTTAAATCACTGCCATACCCCGCTTGTAAGTCGAGCTGCTTAAGTAAGTCACTACTTTTAATACTTAAATCCAACACACTTGTTGAAGCAGAATAATACTGAGAGCCAAGCGCAAGGGTCGCGTGTTGGTCGAGAATATTGTAATTAGTTTGCCCTGTTGTTTCGTGCGTATATATTTCGGCTTTTGGAAGTGTGTGCTTATTTACTAGCAAAAGCGGTGCTTGTTTGTTAGCTGCAAACTCAGTAACGACATTGCTACTCATAGTTTTTGGCAATGTTTTTATGTTTGGCCCATCGGCGGTAATTGAGAAATAAAGCAACGAGCCATCAATCATTTCTATTGGGTGGGCAACTGCCTCCTGCCCTTGGGTTAACTTGGTGAGTGTTTTACTCGCTATGTGATAGTTATAAATATCAGTAGCGCTATTTAAGCCGGCAATAAAATAAAGTGATTCTCCATTTTGGCTAAAGTTTGGTTGGCTTAAATATTGATACCCGTTTGGCATAGGCACTGACAGCTGTTGTTTACTGTTTAAATCTTGTATATACAACTGCCAATTTTCATTTAATGACGTTGATAAATAAGCTAATTTAGTCTCATCAGGATTGAGGATTGGATAATCGTAAGTTGTCTCAAGGCTTTTTGTAAATAATGGCGTGATGGCTTGTGTATTTAGATCAACCTTTACTAATTCAGAGTAGCCATCTCTTATTTGTTCGCCATACAAGGTTTCACCATCGCGGGTTACGCTAAATCGACGTATACCAGCAAGTTCGGTAAGCTGTTCAATATTACCGGTTTCAATGTTATAGCTAAATATATCAGACACTTTGTTATAAATACCCGACTCTTCGTTGCTATACGCATTAAAATATAACGTTGTGTTATTTGCCCATTGGGGATTGGCAATACCAGCTCGATTTATTTGATTAAGCACTTGTTTTTGTTCGCGTTTAAAAACATTTGGCGCTGTATCGGGAATATCTTGGGCGTCATTGTCGAGTAGCTCTTTTTGCGCTTTAGTAAATTCTTCTTGCGCTTTAATATTGTCTTGCGTGCTATAAATTATAAGCTTGGTATTCCTCTTTTTGTCACGCTCAACTATGGCAAGTTTACTGCCATCATTTGAAAGTGCGGGATTACTTGCATATAAATCAAGCTCAAGCCAAAGTTCACTATTAAGTGGTTGCTCCACCTGCTCGATTTGCATTACTTTATAAGTATATTCAGCTATAAATCGACGGTATAACTTGGCTGCCTTTTGCCCAAACACGCCGCTAAATGCCTCATCAAAGTCACGTGTTTTTACGCCTTGCATTCGCGTCCAAACACTATCAAGCGTTTGCTCTGAATAGTTTTTTTCTAACCAATTCAAAAAGCGGCTACCCATTAAATACGCCATTGAGCCGCCCATAAACCCTTCATCGCCATTTAATTGCTCATAGGTTGGCAATGCGCCTTGTTGAGCAAACTCCCGTAATATCGACTCTGAATAGTTATCAAATAAACGTCCACGACCCGTCATTTTAGATTCAATCAGTGTGGCGTAACCTTCGGCTACCCAGCGTGGCGTATCGCTGTAGGTTAAGTCGTATAAATCCCATATGCCACGTACTTTTTGCTGCCAGTCATTACGGGTAGGCTGTGCTAAATGCACTAAGTGAATATACTCATGCAGTACAAGTAACTGCTGCCAGCCTGAGCTATTTGATATAACCGTATCGGATTGCGGTGGCGTAGTAAAAAGTGCCATTACAGGGTTATTTGACGTTGGCAAAGCAAAGCCGTTTGCTGCATTTAGGGGATCAAACACCACCACATCAACTATTTTATCAAGTGCTCTATTTTGTTGTTCAAGCACTTTAGTGCGTACTATTTCAAGCTCTGATGCGGTCGATTTAGCAAAATCTACATGCTCAATACTGTAATGAATATTAAAATTTTCGGTATGAATGGTTTGCCAATCAGCTGCAAAGCTTGGTGCAGCTAGCAATAAGGCAGATGCGATAAGTGTTTTTTTCATGAGCGTCCCTAAAATAATTCCTTAATACCATCTAGGGTATTATTAAATGTCTTTCATGGGCAGTAAGAAAGTGTAATAAAGCATGTGCAAATGTGTATTTATATCAATTGCATTAAATTAGTGATCTATTATTGCGATAAGAAAACAGCTCAATAACAAGGCTAAAATTATGATACATAGTTGTTCTATATAAATAATTTTTAACGTAGTTAGTGAGTTATTTAATACGCTAGAATGATCATGTTTTTAATAAAATTGGTATTACACAGGCTTTATCATTTAAATTAAGAAGTATTACATCCAGCTACGAGTATTTGATTCAACCTGTTTAATTGTAAAATCAACTATAAAATTAGCATCTTGTTGTTTAATATAAGGAACGAATACACTCCCCGAAGCTAGTTGTATATACAGGCTTTTTAAACTAGATTTGCGCATTAAGTGTGTACTTACTGTATGTGCACTCTGCGCTTTATAAAGCTCAAACACACGGTAATGAACGCCAATGAGGCCTTTGCGTACCACCATATAGAAACGTCCGTTATCTTCATGCAAATAGTAACCATAACGCTGATACGATAAAACAACTAAGGTGGAAAAAGCAGCAAAAACACCCAAACTAATCCACACGTTAAAGCTCATGCTAAAACAAAAAATAGCCGCTAGTACGCTTGGTAATAACGCATACACTATTAAATTTTTATAAAGCAATGCTCGTTCAGGACGCTTGAATATAAGCTTCTTACTATTGAACCATGGGTAAATCCATTGGCATACACTATCTACTTGCTCAGTGCTCAATACTGGTAGAACAAGTGTTTGTTTATTTTTTTTAGCGGCAGCTCCTGCAATCACACCACCGCCACTTGCTTGTAAAAAATCAACTGTAAAACGCTTTAATAATCTCGCCACTAAATTTTGTTTTATAACTATAGATTGTACTTTATCTAAGCTCATAGATAACTGATGGCGCTCTAGCAAACCTGCAATACGTTTAAATTTTTGCCCTTTAAAGTAAAGTTCAAAGTTATAAAAACGAATGAGCGACATACCCACAGACAAGAAAATGGCTAAAAACACTAACAATACAATCAGTGTTATTATCGCAAGCAATGTCGCATTTGCTATAATGCCAAGCTCTTGCTGATAAAAGCCTTCCATTTTAACAATAAGTTTCTTTTCTAGAAAGTCGATAGCTATATTTATAAATGGAGCAATCGCTGCGAGGGCTAAAATAGCCATATTCGACATTAAACCAAATTTAGCTATTTCTTTGTTAGTGATAAAAAGACTGTTTTCAGTGACTACTTCATCGCTTTGCTGTGGTGTATTAATCTCTGGTTGCTGCTGCGCTTTAAAAGCAAATATTTGTTTACGCATTTGCAGTGCATATTCTTTAGTTATGCCAGGTAATATCACCTCCTGTGACACACTACCTGCAGCATCAAAAATACAATTAACGAGCTTTACCGGTGTGAAGTAAAACGGCTCTGCAATATTTACATTTTGTACTCGTGCAAATTTAAGTGTTAAGCGCTCTTTTTTAAAAACGCCTTTATTAAGTAATATTTCGTTATCGTCTGTAAGACTGTACCGAAAACTTCTATAATATAAAAAGGAATAAACCAACAAGGCAACAATGGCAAGAGCACCGGCTATTTGCCCCCAAAATAATTTATTTTCAACCTGAGTAACAAATACAATCATGATTGGTAATAAATTAAATATGCCATCTCGAATAAACCGCATACCAAAGTGCACAACAAAGTAAACAAGCGCCCAAGGTGATACCTTTTGCCACATTACTGTTTTCGTAGCATCTACAGGGGAAGGGTTTAAATCACTCATCGGTAGTCGTTGCCTGCATGGTACTTTCATCTTGACGATAATCTTGCACAAACTGACGGATATTTTTGCAATCAGTATGTGTTAATCCACTAATTTGTAAATCGGCGCTCATCCCACCAGCACTGTATAGTTTTAAGCTTGCTAGATCGAGCTTGCGCTCAATGGGGCCGCGATGAATTTCAATATGTTGCACTCTAGCAAGCGGCAAGATAGTTATTTGCTGCCAAATAATTCCCTTTCTAAACGTTATATCATGAGTACGTATCGCAACGCCTTGTTGCTTTATACTCACAACGCCATACACCATAGATATAACGATTAAAATTGGCATTCCAATCAACAAGTACGTTTGTGTATTATTAGCAAATGTTTCATTAAAATAGCAAAGCGCAACAAGCACCGCTATTAGTGGAATGTAAAACACGAGCCAGTTGAGCTGGGTATGCAGCACAGCTTTATCGGCCAAAGGTTTAAAATTAATGACACTATGCTCTGGTAAATCCATTATTTGTTGATTGTTAAACACAATTTTTCCTATCGCTATAATTAATTAGCCCAGCTAATAGTGGTTACTAGTGTATGGCTTTTTTTTGATTCAAGTACCACTGCATCTTCGAGTACATTGGCTGCTTCTAGGCACACCATCGTTTGGTATTCATCATCAGCAAAATGAGATAAACGCTTTGACTTTTCTATCCACGGATTCCAAAGCACACATGAATGTGAATTTTCGCGACTCACATGTATCACACCCTCGGGCGTGTTAATGGCCTGCAAAGAAGGCGCTTGGGTGTAAATCATATCGGTTTCTCGTGCAATATTAACCACATCGTTTTGCGTAAATGGTCCTTTGCCAAACTCAATATATTGCGAACCTTGTAAACCATCAATATGAGTATTACTAATATCAGAGGTTGGAAAATAAGCATGTAATGCTTGGCTAAAGCTAAATGATGTATTGCCAAGATTGGTAGTGGTTAAACGCACCTGTAATTTATCACTCAATACAAATTCAACTTTTAATGCTGAGTGATGAGGCCAATACGTTGTATTTACTAACTTCATTGGCAATTTTAGGCTTATGATAATTTCGTGATCGCTTTCGTTCACTTCATCAGCTTGCCATAAACTTGTACGCGTAAAACCATGTGCTGGCCAATCCTCATTTTTATGTGTACCAAACCACGGCCAGCAAATGGGTATGCCACCACGCATACTAACCCCCTCTTTATAGGCTTCGTGGCTTGACACCCAAAGCAAAGGTTGCTTTCCTCTAGGTGTAAATTCAGTAATTTGACCACCCTGCAAAAATATTTTTGCACTGCATAAACTGCTAACCACATTAATAAATTCAAGGCCGCTTTCGGTGTGCTCTATGCTAACTGATGGTGATAATTTCATGCCTTTGCCCTATAATACTGAAACTAAAGATTTTTAATGCTGGTATACACAATAAAGTATACTTAAAGTATAAGCTACGTAAGTCAATTATTGATTATACTAAATGCCATAACGATTACTTTATTCATTACTGTCGAATACTTCAGCTTCGTGCGGGCTATTATATGATACTAAAGTCTAACCATTAAAACTTGCGAATAAATACTAACGTACGTAGTGTGCGCAAATATTAGCTAGGGCGTGTTGACCTTTGTGGATTGAAATTTGTTCAATCTAGGGGCGATTTAATCGCGGCGCGAGGTTTGTAACCTAGTGGGCTAAGTAAAAACCGAGCAACAAAGAGTTAATTGCCCCTAGAAAGAACCCAAAGGGCAGCGCATGTTTGGCATTTATGCTGCGTTATCGCCTATTTATGGGGAACAACCACACTACATAGGCTCTGCCTTGCCTAAATACCAAACAGTCTGCTGAAAAATTAATCACGAAAGGTCAACACGCCCTAACAGATTGTTAAAAATTTTAATTATATGCAAATAAGTTACGTTAATTTTAATTACAGCTCAAACAAATAAAAACCAATAAAATAGAGCTTTAATACAATATATAATTTGAATTCAATTTATTTGATGTGTAACATTTCGCGATTACGGTAAACCACTGCTCTTTCGACGAGACAAGCAAATGAAAAAATATAACGAGTTATTAGTTTCTTTACGTAAAGTGATCCGTGCAATTGATCTGCATTCTAAGCAACTTAACAAAACAGCAGGCTTAACTGGGCCACAACTTCTTATAATGCAAGAAGTTTCTCAAACAGATGGCATAACAGCTAGCCGAATTGCTAAAAATGTAAATTTAAGCCCAGCAACCGTCACCAATATTCTCGATAGAATCGAAAGTAGAGATTTAGTAACACGCGTACGCAGTCAAATGGATAAACGACGAGTGAGCTTATACCTCACCGAAAAGGGAAAAGAGTTACTTGAAAAAGCACCTCAGCCATTACAAGAACACTTTATTGAAAAGTTTTCTGCACTTGCTGAATGGGAACAGAGTCTTTTACTCTCATCAATGCAGCGTGTAGCGGCAATGATGGATGCAGATAAACTAGATGCATCTCCCCTACTAGAAGTAGGTGCACTTACTCAAGCCCCAAAAGAATAAACAATAAAAAATAAAAACTGAATAAAGTGAGTACCTATTTTAACCGTGAGGCGTTTTTGTACGCCTTGAACTTTTTATTTTTTATACCAACCAGCTTAATTACAGGGATGATTTAATTTTTTAATTTTTTAATTTATTCAAACACTTATGCAGATTAGTATTAACCAACACCTGGGCAGCTATTATGACTAAACTCTCAAAATTAACACTAGCACTTGTGTTAAGTGGCTTAACAAGCACTTCTTATGCAGCAGATCTCGACACACTTCAAAATCAACTAAAGCAATTAAAACAACAAATGCAGTTGCTTGAAAATCAGTTAATTGAAGAAAAATCAAAGCAGCAGATAATTAATAAAAAACATGAGCAACAGGTTGCTGAGATCAGTAAAAAAGCCGACACCACAACGCTTGCAGTAGCAAAAACCGAGAAAAAAGACGAAGGCATTAAAATTGGTGGAGCTATTCGTGCCAACTATAGTGTAACTTCATACGATGAAGACAATGAAGATCGTAATGGCGATTTTGATTTTGATATTTTCCGCTTAAATGTATCCGGGAAAATTAACGATATTTCAGTTAATGGTGAAATCCGCTTTTTTGATTATATGACTGTCGTTAAATATGCTTACTTAGGCTATGAGTTTGCAGATGACTGGGAAGCACAAGCAGGTATTACGCAAGTTCCATTTGGTAACGGCCCTTATAATTCTCATAACTATTTTTTCAGCAGTAACTATTACATCGGCCTAGAAGACGACTTTGATTTAGGTGTTGTAGTAAAACGTAAGCTTAAAAATAATTGGAAGCTAGATTTAGGCTTTTTCAAAAACGACGAGCTAGGCGGTGTTGACGGCTCAGCATCAGATAAAAGCCATCGTTATTCTTATGACATTGTAGGTAGTCGCAGCGCAAGCGAAGGAACTTACGCAGAACCCGCTAATGAGCTTGGTGAGTACAATACCTTTGCTGGCCGTGCAACATATCAAATTGAGCACAGTAAAAACATAACAACAGATCTTGGCATTTCATTACTCAGTGGTGGCTTACATGACGGTGTAGACCGTGCTGGTAGTTATGGTGCATGGGCAATGCATCTTGATAGCCAAATTAATAATTGGAATATTCAACTACAGCATGGTGAATATGACTATGATTTGGATGACCAAAGCGATCGTATTTCAGTTGCGGCCTATGCTTACTTCGATACAGTTGCAAGTAAAGCGACTATGTCTAGTGTTAACGTTGCCTACAACTACTCGGTAGAATGGGGGCCTATAAGTGCTCTACAATTTTATAACGACTACAGCACCATCTACGACAAGTCAGACGATAGCGCAGATACATGGATGAATATAACTGGTGTAAGTGTATCCGCTGGTGCCTTTTTTACATACTTTGATTATGTTCAAGCACGTAATCAGCCATTTATTGGCGGAACAATGATCGGGGATGGCGACACAGAACGTCGCTTCAATATTAACTTAGGTTATTATTTCTAAGTAACCTGAGCCTCAGATAAATAATAAAAAGGGTAAACCTAGTTTACCCTTTTTATTGCCCATTATTATTTATACCAATTGCATTAAGTTAGTGAGTTATTTAATACGCTAGGGCGTGTTTTTAATAAAATTGGCATTACCCTTCGAATTACGTTTTAATTAGCCTACAATTTAATGTATCCGCAGTTAAGTAAAATGAGTATAAGTGAATATAAGAGCCGTCTTTATTTGTTATAAAAATCTATGGCTAAAAGCGCTTGGATTAATGCTTGTCGCACTTGGGATTATAGGTGTTTTTTTACCTGTGATGCCCACAACTATATTCTTCATTTTAGCGCTTACTTGCTTTACTCGCTCATCGCCTGCGCTTGAACACTGGCTATTAAACCATCCTCGCTACGGTGAAACCCTACAACAGTGGCAAGCTCACAAAGTGGTTCCCGTTAAAGCCAAATGTTATGCCGCGATCGGAATGTTAATTGGCTTTATATTTTTACTGTACTCAGCCGCCCCTATTTGGATTATTTACCTCGTTGCAGTAATAGAAATATCGGTAATGATTTATCTTATTTTAAGACCTTCTACCCCACCTAAGTACTAAACGCATACCTACCAATACCCTCCACTTGTAAAATCTAATGTAAAGTTTGGTAAGTAAATTTGTAATAGGTAATGCAAATCATTATCATGTTGGAAATTTTATAATATTAAAGATTTATGGCGTTTATTAATAAGCGGGCTTTATATAGCACAAGCCGCGCACTGCATATTTATATTTCTACAGCTTTATTTTTTTTGCTTATTTTATTTTGCGTTAGCGGCATTGTGCTCAACCATGTTGATTGGCTTAAAGGCGATAAAAATAACGGCCAAGTAACGGCAATGATCCCTGCAGCTCTAGTTAATAAAGCAAATGCACAACTAGATACGCTGCCAACGATTTACCCAGAAATAGAAGCCTACTTAGCCGAGCAATATGCACTTACAAAAGTAAAAAGTATTGAATGGGAAAAAGAAGATGCACTTGTCATGCTCGACTACCCATTACCTGCTGGGTTTGCCTACGCAGAATTAGACTTTACAACTGGTGAACTAAACCTTGATTACCAAACAGGTGGCTTTTTAAGCCTTATTGGCGACTTACATAAAGGCCGCCATAGCGGTGAAGTATGGAGCTGGGTTATTGATATATCAGCTGTACTAATGATTCTGTTTGCTATCACCGGCATGATTATTTTATTTCAAAACAGAAAAAAACGCTTAGCTGGAATATGGATAACCGTTTTAGGCATCGCAACGCCTTTGGTTATTTATTTATGCTGGGTACCACAAATTAAAGGAATGTCTTAATGGTTAAATTTAAATTATTTATAAGCGCCGCATTACTGCTAGTAGCTGCGCTTTTTCAAACGACTGTGCATGCGCAAACACCACAACTCGAGATTGAATTAACACTTCCCGACTTAGAAGTACAACCGTATCACCGTCCATACGTTGCTGTTTGGCTAGAAACACCAGAGCGCAAGCACGTTACTACGCTCGCTCTTTGGGTGCAAAAAGCAGAATGGTTTAAAGACTTACGCCAGTGGTGGCGCAAAGCTGGTAAAAGTAACATCAACTTTGACGGCATTAGCGGCGCAACCAAACGAGCTGGTACTTATACCATTAATTGGCAAGGTAATGATTTGGACGGTAACACCGTAAAACCAGGTAAATACTTACTAAATATTGAAGTTGTACGCGAAGAAGGCGGCAGAGATTACACCCGTGTTGAGCTCGATTTAACTCAATCAGGAACGCTCACTATTGACGGTAAAAACGAGTTTTCAAAAAGCTTCGTCACTGTAAGCACTAAGTAACCTGAACTCAGGATAATAAATCTATCTCGAGCAGCTATTTATTACTCGAATTTAAGCAAAGGAAAAATAATGAAAATTAATTTATTAAAAACTGCATTAATCGGCGCATTGAGCCTATCTGCTTTAGTGTCAACGTCAGCAAATGCACACGCGCGCTGGTTGCTACCTTCACACACTTCACTTTCTGGCGATAAAGCGCATTATGTGATGATTGATGCAAGTGTTTCAAACGAAATTTTTGCACCCGATAAAGCATTTAAGCCAAAAGAAAAAGGCGCTCAATGGGACGATACATTACTAATGGCACTTATGCCAAACGGTGAGCCTGTCACCGACACAATCCGTGCTTATTACTTAAAACGTAAAAGCTCAGCCGCAATTAGCTTAACTGAACAGGGTACTTACCACATTGCGATGACGCAAAAACCAACGCTAATGACCTTTTATAAAGATGCCGCAGGTAAGCGCCACCGTGTATTTGCTAAAAAAGCAGATGCCAACTTACCAAAAGATGCTACCGACATAACAACGGTTAAATCAATCTCGACGGTAGATACATTTGTAAGCCACAACGGTACTTCTAAGCCAGCTCAACTAGGTTTAGGTTTAGAGCTAAGCGGCCCTACCCATCCAAACGATTTATTTGTCGGTGAGCAAGCACGTTTTCAGTTACTACAAGATGGTAAATCTGCCGGTGAAGGCATTGAAGTAAGTATTTTAAAAGGCGACACACGCTACCGTAACGACCGTGGCGAAGTAAAAGTAACGACCGATAAAGACGGTATGTTTACAATTACGTGGAAAGAGCCAGGCCTATACCTAATCGAAACCTCTAACAAGGTTACCGTAAATGAAGAAGGTGTAGACTCAGGTCGTTATGCCTTATTTACAACGCTTGAAGTAGCTCCAGAGTAATTTTTTAAGCCAAGTTTTTTAACTTGGCTTTTTATTGCCCTGCGTTTTTTATTCTCAATTTCTATTAGTTTTATTGATTTCGCCTCCATTCGCCACAAGATTACAACAGTAACGATCTAATCGTCTGTAACGTACGTAAACAGTGGCCTTACTTATTAAAAACGTGAATAACATAGATGGTTTTTATCTTTGCACGTAGTTGAGCGCTTCTATATGATTCGCTCCTTTTCAAACTCACCAAAACAACGACGTTCTTAAGGAACATTAATGACTTTTAAGCGTTTATCTGCCAATAAATTAGCACTTAGCTTGGCTATTACTACTGCACTTAGCACGCCTTATTCTATAGCTGCCGCAGAGCAAAATAATCAGGCAGAAGAAAATATCGAAGTAATTTCAGTAACAGGAACGCGCCGTAGCTTACGCAGTATTGCCGAAAGTTCAGTACCTGTTGATATTATTACAAGCGGCGATATGGCAAGCACAGGTCAACTTGAAATCAGTCAAGTACTTGCAAATCAAGTACCTAGCTTTAACTACCCAAGTGCAACGATTGCTGATGGTACAGATCATGCTCGCCCAGCCGTGTTACGTGGTTTAGCGCCTGATCACACCTTAGTGCTTATTAATGGCAAACGTCGCCACTCTGGTGCGCTTTTAAACTTAGGGGGCGTAGTAGGTCGTGGCTCAACAGCTGTAGACTTAAATATGATCCCAACATCAGCAATTAAACGTGTAGAAGTTTTACGCGACGGCGCTGCTGCACAGTATGGTTCAGATGCCATTGCGGGTGTTATTAATATAATCCTTAAAGATGCCACTGAAGGCGGAAGTGTAAGTGTTACTTACGGACAATACGATACCCAAATGGCAGGGGCTGCAAACCTTCAAAGTGCGTATGCAGATGCAAACGGCGACTTGGCTTTTAATACTGGTGATGACCGCAAAGTAAACGATGGCAGTACTCGTACTATTAGTGCCAATTCTGGCTTTTCGTTATTAGATAACGGCTTTGTAAACGTATCAATTGAGTATCGTGATAACAGCCCAACTCAGCGCTCTGGTTTTGACCCGCGCGAGCAATATAGTCGCCTTGGTGATGGCAGTTTAGACCCACGTGAATTGACTATTGATCGTTACAACCACCGTTTTGGTAAAGCCGACCTTGAAGACTACGCCTTATTTTACAATATGGGTTACGACTTAGATAACGGCTTAAACCTTTATTCATTTGGTAGTTACTCAAAACGTGAAGGTAATTCGGGTGGCTTTTACCGTCGCGCAAAAGACAGCCGTAACGTGTTAACTCTTTACCCTGATGGCTTTTTACCACAAATTGAAACAGACGTAGAAGATTATTCACTCGCGCTTGGCTTGCAAGGCGAGTCAGGCGACTGGACATGGGATGTCAGTACTAACTATGGCCGGAACGATTTTTCTTTGGGTGTAGTAAATAGCTTAAACACCTCTTTAGGCGCAAACAGCCCTACCGAGTTTGATAACGGCGCGCTCGTTTATGACCAATTTATTGTTAATGGTGATGCCAGCACTACGCTTAATTTAGGCCTGCCTGACGACGTGTTTTTTACCCTAGGTGCTGAATATCGCCACGAAAGCTACAAAATAGAACAAGGTGAAGAAGCCTCTTACATTACTGCTCTTGATGGTAATGGCAATCCAATTGCTGCCGGTGGCGCACAAGTACTTTCTGGCTTTGGCCCAGAAAGCGTCACTGACGAAAGCCGCCACAATGTCGCGCTCTTTGTTGAGCTTGACACTTACTTAACTGAAAAGTGGAATGTCGTTTTAGCAAGCCGTTATGAAGATTACAGCGACTTTGGCAATACGTTTACATCAAAACTAGCAACGCGTTACAGCATTACCGACCGTTTATCTTTACGTGGTGCTATAAGCACTGGCTTTCGTGCGCCCTCATTAGCACAAAGCTCATACCGTCAAATTTCGACTGTACTTGAAAACAACCAAGCATTTGAAGTCGGTTTGTTTCCAAGTGACGCGCCAGCTGCACAAGCACTAGGTGCTAAAAAGCTAGACGCAGAAGATTCAGTAAACGTCACCGCTGGCTTTGTATACACCCGAGGTAATTTTAGCTTAACCGTTGATGCATATCGCATTGATATTGATGACCGTATTGTTTTGTCTGAAAACTTAACAGGCTCTGCTGTGCAAGAAATTTTAGCTAACGCGGGTGAGCTAAACACCGAAAGCGTGCGCTATTTCACTAACGCCATTGACTCTCGTACGCAAGGTGTAGATATCGTTGCAACTTACTTGCTAGAGCTAGATAACTTAGGCGACGTACGCTTAAACGCAGCCGCTAACTTTAACGACACCGAAGTAACCCACGTTGATGACAATCCAGAGCAACTTAATTCGCTAGGTGATGACTACGTTGTATTTGCACGCCGTGAAGTGGGCCGCTTTGAAGAAGGAACACCCGATAACAAGTTAAACTTATCGGCGGTTTGGAGCTTTAACGAATGGCAAACCACATTACGGGCTACACGCTATGGTGAAGTTGCAGATATTTCAACAACCAGCGATCGCGATGAATACCTAGACGCTAAATGGATAACCGATCTTGAAGTTGCTTATCGCCCTAATGATGAGTGGAAGTTTGCAGTTGGTGCCAATAACTTGTTCGATCAGTACCCACAAGCGACTATCGACAACATTGGTTACTCAACCTTTAGTCAAATATTCCCGTACACACCGTATGCACCATACAGCTTAGATGGCCGCTTTTTATACGGTAATATCACTTACAGCTTTTAAAAACACAAAGCAAAGTTGAATAATAAAAAGGATGCTTTATGCATCCTTTTTATTAATAGTTAGTTATTTTAACCACTTATTAGTATTCCAGCTTTTATAAAAAATCACCATCCCATATAAAACAATAACTTACATTTCGGTCTCATTTTTGCTCTATATTGTTTATACAAATACAAACAATAAATATCAAAGGAATAACCATGAGCTCATCAAGCGTATTAAATATTACGAAACCACTTTCACTTATTAGCGGTATTTTATTATTAAGCGGCTGTGTATTTCACATATCGCCAAGCGTTGCATCGGTAAAACAGACGCAACAACTTACACTGCCAGGCAACAACCTTGAGTATTTAAATGTTTTGAGCGGCGCAGGTAGCCTTGAAATAAAAGGCTCAAAAACGGCCAGCAGCATAAGTGTTGATGCCACTATTTACACAGCCGACATTAACGATGAATATGAGCTAACGCTAGAACAAGATGGTAAACAAGCAAAGCTTGTTGCCCAAAATAAAAGCCGTAATGGGATTAGCTTTTACAGTGGCCAATCGCCAAGTATTAATTTAGTGGTTACTGTGCCAAGCACACTAAATTTAGACATTGATGATGGATCTGGCGATATAACTATCACCGCGATGCAAAGCAATATTGATGTAAAAGACGGCTCTGGAGATTTAACCATTAACAGCGCTAAAAACCTAACTGTTGACGATGGCTCAGGTGAAGTCAACTTTCAAAATATCGCAGGTAATTTAGAATTAACCGACGGCTCTGGCAGCATTCATATTAGCAATGTAAGTGGCAATGCAGTTATTGACGATGGATCGGGCGAAATGCATGTGAGCAATATAGGCGGCACTTTAACCGTTGAAGATGGCTCAGGTGACTTGGCTATTAATAATGTAAGTGGCGCAGTCAGTGTAGATGACAACTCTGGCGATATAATCATTGAACATGTTGATGCCAGTGTCACTATTGAAGACGGTTCTGGTGATATTCGCGTTAATCATGCCAAAGGGCTGGCTATTATCGAAGCAGGTTCTGGCGATGTAAGTATTGATAATATCTCTGGTTCAGTAAAGCTCGACGATTAATACTAAACATTTAAGCTTAAGCATTAAATCAATCTCAAATAGCTACTTTCAACTCTATAAATTATTGTATTTTACAAGAACCTAAGTCATTCTATTTATGCTCAAGCACTTTGAGCATAAATTAACTTAGGATAAACGCGTGTTAGAAATTGCTTTAATTTACTTAGCAGCAGCCATTGTAGCTGTGCCTATTGCTAAACGAGTCGGACTTGGCTCAGTGTTAGGTTATTTAATTGCCGGCATACTCATTGGCCCTTATGCGCTCGGTGTTGTGGGCGATCAAACCGATGTAATGCACTTCGCTGAATTTGGCGTAGTAATGATGCTATTTTTAGTGGGCCTTGAGCTACAACCTTCGCGTTTATGGACACTACGCCACTCTATTTTAGGGCTTGGCGGCTTACAGGTTGTATTATCAGCAGCGGCTATATTTGCATTTTGTTATTGGTTTTTTGCTATGTATTGGCAAACCGCACTCGCCATTGGTTTAATGCTCGCGCTCTCCTCTACCGCTATTGTACTGCAAAGCCTTGAAGAAAAAGGCTGGCTAAAGCAAGAAGCCGGACAAAACGCGTTTTCGGTATTGCTGTTTCAAGACATCGCCATTATTCCTATTTTAGCCTTGCTGCCACTGCTTGCATTTGCCCCACAAAGTAGCTCAAAAGATATTAGTGACTCGATTATTGCAAGCTGGCCGGTATGGCAACAAGTTTGTGTATCGGTTGCAGTTATTGCCGCTATTATTGCCGGCGGTAAATATGTATCGGCGCCGTTATTTAGATACATTGCCCAAACACATATGCGCGAAATATTTACTATTTTCGCACTGTTTTTAGTGGTCGCTATTGCGCTGGTTATGCAAAGTATTGGTTTATCGCCTGCTTTGGGTACTTTTTTAGCGGGTGTGGTACTTGCTGAGAGTGAGTTTAGACACGAATTAGAAGCCGATATAGAGCCCTTTAAAGGCTTACTGTTAGGGTTGTTTTTTATAACTGTTGGCGCATCAATTAACTTTGAACTGCTATTTAACGAGTTTAGTACTGTTATAGGCTTAGTGGTTTTACTCATTGTAGTTAAAGCCTGCATTTTATTTGCCCTTGCCGTTACCTTTAAAATTAACAGTAAACAGCAATTATTATTTGCCTTAGCGCTTGCCCAAGGGGGGGAGTTTGCCTTTGTACTGTTAAGCGTAACCACCACCTTAAGTATTTTAACGCCCGAGCAAACCAGCCTTGTTACCTTAGTTGTGGCGGTATCAATGCTAATAGCGCCGTTACTACTTATGGTTTATGAGCAAATACAAAAACGCAGCAGCAGTGCTCTGCCTGAGTTTGATAAGCCAGAGCAAATTAGCACCGCTAAGCACGTAATTATTGCGGGCTACGGACGTTTTGGCCAAATTATGGGGCGTTTACTGCACGCGCAAGGCTACGAAATTACCGTACTTGATCACAGCCCTAGCCAAATAGAATTACTACGCCGTTTTGGCAATACCGTATTTTATGGCGATGCCGCACGCCAAGAACTCCTTGAAGCCGCAGGCGCGCACACCGCGCAAATGCTGGTAATCGCAATTGATAACCCCGATAAAACCATTGAGATAATTAAGCTCGCGCATAAAAACTACCCGCAACTTAAAATAGTTGCTCGCGCAATCGATCGCCGCCATGCGTATCAGTTACTTAATTTAAAAGTAGATGCGTTTAATCGCGAAACCGTCGACTCAGCTATTAACCTTGCCGTAGAAGCACTCGAGTTACTAGGTAACACTAAGCAAGATGCAGAGCGCGCCGGTAAGCTGTTTAGAGACCACGACCGCGCTGCGGTTGTGCAACTTGCCGAGCTGTGGGGCGACGACGCCAGCTACGGCGTAGCCGTGCGCCAACGCATGGAAGATTTAAAGCAAGTGCTGCAACAAGATAAGCAAGCACAAAGCGATTTAAATACCTGCGATAGCGGCGATTGCGAAGACGGCTTAACAGAGCTGGCTGGTAAGCCGAAAAAGCCTGATGATGCTCATCTTGAGTAGTGTCGCGCGGTAGTGTTTACACTATTAGCAGGCGATGATATTGCCTCATTGAGAGGCAATGCTTTCTAAAAAATTTACTTCCTATATTACTCAACCTCAAAGAATCCACCTTCGTCGCCTTTAAATTTTTCTTTATTTTTATTGCTGGACTTTTCAAATTCTTTATCTGAATCATCACTCGCAGGCCAACCAGCATCTATCAACCCCAAAAAATCGCCAAGGGACACCCAACCTACAACCTTTATTGAATCAGCTTTGAGCCAATTTTCACCATCCCAATTTAGATAATCGTAAGAGCCGAATCCAGTCTTATATCTAGACGCAACAAAATACAGACCAGGCTGAACAGGATCTAAATTTTCAATCCAATCTACCGGAACATTTAGTTTCTTCATTATTTTACGCCCCTAAAATCTTCAGCTTTCTCAATATAAATCAGTAGGTAATAGTCACAAAAATTGAACTATAAGCATAGACAAATAGAACCTCATACTCTGAGTTACTTACTAAGCAATATGAAGCAGCCGATTTAAAAACCAGTTGTTTCATCCGTTCAAGTAACTTATAGCTCCTTTAAATTATCTTTAAAGGAGCAAAGAAAATTTTCAATTTGAAAAGCGTCTAGCGCTTGAAATGGCTGTGGAAAAACATCTATTGGTATCTTTGCCTCAAGTCGAGAGTCTTTGGGTAGCAACCCTTTATTTTCTAAATACTCTGCCCCAACCTTAGTGCCTGCATGTAAATATATATCTTTCGGTTTAAAGCCAAGATAACTAGAGATACGTATGGCTGTATCATAATTAGAAAGCTCACCAAAACCATTTACTTTAATATTCTTAACTATTTCATAAACGTCTTCAAATGATTGAGCTTTTCTTAATTCACCACCTTTATGGATAAGTTCAGATCTCATAAGAAACAAAACTGTATTTCCAACACCTCTACTTTTGCCATCACGATCTATAAACTCTTCTTGATGTGTATGTTTTAATGTGTACTCTTGGCCTTCATATAATACCTTAAACTTTGCGGTGCAAGCATCTATAATTACCGACTCTAAGTCAGGCAATTGTTGGTAATACTCTAAATATGAATCTAAAAATTTAGCTCTGCTTTCAAATTCAAACCATTTATTAATCTCTTCTCCATCCGCATCTTTAGGCTTATAAAGTTTGTATTTTTTACTAAAGTACAGGTCTACTATGCTTTTTAATTTACTAAAATCTTCCATTGATAATCCTTAGAATATATCTGCTTCATCAGAGAGCATTTTCTTACTCTTACAAAATGTCCCTATTGTGTGAACTTCTATTAATATCAAATAGTTTAAATTATTACCAACTATAAATATTATACGGCTGATGGTGTGTATTTTCTAAAAATGGGAAAGTGTTTGTTGTATTACTTGGGTGGGAATGGCTTAAATTAATCTACTTTTGAATACTAGCTTGTAGCTCATAGCCGCTTGTCATTTTTTAGCTATGAACTACAACATTTAAAGACCTAGTGGTGATGCCCGCCTTGAATAGCCTCACCCTGCTGGTTATAAAAGCCAGTTGCGCTGTGCTCAATAAAACCTAGGTTTATCATTTTAGCTAAAAATGGGTCGCCTTCGTTATCGCCAATGTCGGCGTAGTCGGTGGTTTGAAAGCGATCCCACTGTGCAAATTGAGCACTAATTAATAGCTCATCAGTGCTTACATTAATAAGACTAAGTAAGGTCGTTGTTTGGCTTTTTTTATTACTCGTACTAAATGTTTTTACTAATTTTGAATGCGTAAAAAAGGCGAGGGTAAAATCGTTGCCATTTTCGCTCAAGGTATAGTTTTTTACTTCATCACAGCCTGTGCCTTGTGTGCTTACTAGGGTCATTTTTTCGATTAGGTGGTTATCCACCAGCTGAGTTTTAGCACTCCAGTTTTGTACGCCGCGTACCTCAGATGGTTGATATTCAATGCCGCGTTGCTGAGCATTAAAGTAACGAATTGGTCGTATTTGATTATTGGCTAAGTGCTGCCAAAGCTCGGTCATTACATCATTTTCATGGGCAACTTGTTGCTGGTTTCGCCAAAGGTTGAGCGACTGGCTGACGGGCTTGTTATTAGCTGTTGCGGTACTTTTTCCCGAATGGGTGACTGTATTGGTTACATTGTAATTTGCTTTTAATATATTTGGGTTGATATCGCACTGCGAGGCTAAGCTACTTGTACTTACAAGCGTGGCAATTAGTAATAACGCTTTTTTCATTGAGCTATCTCTTATTTATATTTCAAGTTTATGGCAATAACATAACCACTAAAAATGTCAGTTTAATGACAAAAAACCCGCACAATGTACGGGTTTCTTTATTTAGATATATTTAACTAAATTTATAACTAGCCGGTATTTATTGCGCTACTTTTGCATCGGCAGCTTTTACAAAATCAGCTGCAAAGTCCATTACATGGAATAAAAAGCTTTGCTCGTTTGTCCCTGTTACTAGATGAGCACCTGGCCCCATAGCGTAAACACCCACATCTTCACCCGCATGGGTTTCTGAGCTAAGTGGTACTAGCGACTCTTGGTGAAAACCTGGTGTTGTTGTATCAACATTAGTTAGGTCAACGCGGCCTGTTACCGCTGCTGCTAAGTAAGAAGCATCGGCATCGGTTTCATTACCTAAATCTCTGTAACCCAAACCATTTGTGTAGCCTACGGTTGTGTAAGGCATATCATCCGCTGCAAGGCTTGGCTCTGTTTTTCCTACACCAACCACTTTACCTAAAATTGGATTACCGCGTTTAGGGTAACCGGCAATGGTAAATACATGGCTGTGATCGGCGGTTACAACTATTAATGTTTCTTCTGGGTTGGTGTTTTCCATCGCCACTTTAACGGCTTTGGCAAGCTCAATTGTGTCGTTAAGTGCGTTATAAGCATTACCCGCATGGTGTGCGTGGTCAATACGGCCCGATTCAACCGTTAAGAAAAAGCCTTGCTCGTTGTTATCAAGCACATTAATCGCTTTTTTGGTCATTTGTGATAAAGACGGCTCGCCAGCAACGTCATTTGCACGGTCAGCTTCGTATTGCATGTGGGATTCGTTAAATAAGCCAAACACTTTAGTTGCATCATCGCTAATTGCATCAAAGCCCGTTTGATCCATTACGTAGGTGCCATTTGGGTATTGCGTTTTCCACTCTGCGGTTAAATCGCGATTATCTGTACGATCCCCTTCAACAGTACTTACTGCATCTGCTGAATTAAACGCGGCATCTTTTGGTAAAAAGTGACGACGGCCACCACCCATAACAACATCAATACCGTCCACATCAACACCACTAAAGCGCGCTTCTAGGTTGGCTTCAAAATTAACTAATTGCGATGCAATATCTTCACACGTTGCAGCACTTGCTGGCATATCTGAAATATCTTCCCAGTTACGCTCTGCTGATTTAGCATACGTTGCAGCTGGTGTTGCGTGAGTAATACGCGCTGTAGAAATAATCCCTGTTGCTTTGCCTGCAATTTCAGCAAGCTCTAATGAGGTAACAAGTTCGTGCCCTTTGCCTGATGCACAATTACCACGTTCAACCGCTTCATCAATACCAATAACGCCTGCGTCGGTTTTAACACCCGATGCCATTGCGGTCATAGTACCTGCCGAGTCGGGCGTTTGCGCATCTACGTTATATGTTTTTACAAAACCAGAAAAAGGCATCGTTTCGAAGCTAAGTTGATGCTCTTCACCCATTTCGCCCTGTAGCTGCCCTGCTAAAATACGTGCTGCGGTTACAGTAGAAATACCCATACCATCGCCAACAAATAAAATAACATTTTTAGCTTTGCCTGATTCAGTCACAATTTTAGCGTTTGCTGCCTGCGTTGTTTCAAGTTTTGTTTGTGCATCGCTAAACCACACATTACTCGTCAATGATTTTAACTGCTCGCTAGTTAGCGAAGTGGCTGGTGCATTACACACTAAATTAGTTGCTGTTACTTCGCCGCTATCTAGCTTACCGTTTTTGTCTGTATCTACACCTGATTGTGTTTCTACACCACCGTTAACACATTGTTCAGAGCCCACGGCAATTTTATTGTCGACTGCGATAATGTTATTTTCGTTTTTATCGTTATCACTTGAGCAACCCGCAAGGGCAACCATTACTGCTAAAGAAAGTACTGTTAATTTGTTCATGTTACCCGCCATTATTGCTGAGTTAGTTCAAGAGCTTGATTAATTAAATGAAACACTACGTTTTGCTCAATTACACCTTGAGCAAGTTGGGCACCTGGGCCTTTAGCATGTAAAGAAATATCTTCACCTGCGTGTGTTTCAGAACTAAGTGGCACGGTTGTTTCTTGATGAAAACCAGGTGTGGTTGTATCAACACCATTTAACTCAACACGCCCTGCAACAGCGGCACTTGCGTAGCTTGCATCAGCATTTGTTTCATCGCCTAAATTTCTAAAACCTAAGCCATTTGCATAACCAACCGTTGTATATGGCATGTCATCTTTTGCTAAGCTCGGTGTTGTTTTTCCAACCGCAACAACTTGACCTAAAATTGGATTACCACGCTTAGGGTAACCAGCAATCGTAAATACATGGCTGTGATCGGCGGTCACTAAAATAAGGGTTTCTTCTGGATTGGTGTTATCTACCGCAGCTTGCACGGCTTTAGCAAACTCAATGGTATCGTTTAATGCGTTATAAGCATTTCCTGCGTGGTGTGCGTGGTCAATACGACCCGACTCAACCGTTAAGAAAAAACCTTTTTCGTTTTTACCAAGTACTTCAATCGCTTTTGTAGTCATGTCGGTAAGTGAAGGTTCACCCGCTACATCGTTTGCGCGGTCTGCTTCATACTGCATGTGGGATTCGTTAAATAAACCAAATACTTTGGTAGCATCATCGGCAATGGCATCAAAGCCTGTTTGATCCATTACATAAGTTGCGTCAGGGTATTGTGTTTGCCACTCAGTCACTAAGTTGCGTTCGTCAGTACGATCGCCCTCAATTGTACTTGCGGCATCCGTTGAGTTAGCCGCTGCATCTTTTGGTAAAAAATGACGACGACCGCCACCCATTACAAAATCAAGACCATCTACATCCGTTCCAACAAAACGTGCTTCTAAATTCTTTTCAAAATTAACCAGTTGCGATGCGATGTCTTCACAACCAGTCGTTACTGCATCTTCTGGCATATCTGAAACATCTTCCCAATTGCGGTCTGCCGATTTAGCATACGTTGCAGCGGGCGTTGCATGAGTAATTCGTGCTGTAGAAATGACCCCTGTTGCAAGACCTTTAATTTCAGCCAGTTCAGTCGCTGTAAGAAGCTCATTACCTGCCACTGTTGAACACACACCGCGTTCAATATCTTCATCTACACCAATTACGCCAACATCAGTTTTAACACCTGAGATCATTGCTGTCATTGTGCCGGCAGAATCAGGCGTTTGTGCATCAACATTATATGTTTTAACTTGTGCTGAGTACGGGAAGCTCTCAAAGCTTAAATAGCCTTCTTCACCAAATTGGTTATTACGCTGGCCTTGTAAAATGCGCGCCGCAGTAAGCGTTGATATACCCATACCGTCGCCAACAAATAAAATAACGTTTTTAGCTTTAGTCGCTTTTGTAGCCTGCGCTTGTGTTGTTTTTGTTGTTAGTTTTGTTTGCGCAGCGCTATACCAGCTGCTGTCTTTTTGGCTTTGCGGTAGTACATCGGCATGACTAACTGCGCTAAACGCAAATGTTAGCGCGATTGCCGTAGCGACTTTTTTAATTTTCATCCGTAATTCCCATTGTTTAGTGGTTATTTTTAATATGTGTGACCACAAAAAAGATCAACCGCCGCACTATAGGAAACAGATATGACTAATAAAGGTAATTTTGATGAAGAAACAATGACTAAAATTTTACAAAAATAAGTCAGGCACAAAAAAGCGCAACGTTTACACGCTGCGCTTATCAATTCAATTAAATTTTATTTTTTTAATTAACGACCATCTTCAAACGAAGCGGTTGCAGAAACTTTACTCCAAGTACCATCTGTATATAGTACCGTCGCCTCTGCTTTATAGCCTCTGAACGATCTTATCGAAAATGAGCATGATGTACCCGATACACCACAAGACGATGCTGCATTTGACCAAACAACACTATCAATGGCAGAACCATTACCTATAACTCTAAATACTGCTGTTGCTTTATTTTTACCATAAATTAACGCAGAACAATGATTTGGAGTAAATTGATCATATGCTTGAGTATCTACATAACACTCCATTTGATCTGCACTCGCTTGCGCAGAAAATATAGAAGCTAAAACAATACCCATAGAAATTAATGTAGTTTTCATTCTTATCCTTAATTAAACCAAAGTAGGTACGAATCAAAGTAGAACACAAATCTAAATTAGTACAATTTATTTACAAAAAAAATACAAAATAACCTCTTTACTGAATAACCTAATGTGATCGACCTATCCTTAAATGCAGCATTAGCCATGATTGAAGTTGCATTTAAGTAATCTGAACTCTGATTAAGTAGCGTGAGGCCTCTCTGCCACCTCCTAATAAGAGTTAATACATCGCAAAAGCCCTGTATTATTCTAAAAGTAAGCCGCCTTGAATAAATTTAATAATCAGTAACTAACTATCAAAAATCAATATAAAGCCTTAAGCTTTAAACAGTCAACTATTTAATAATTAAGGATTTTATATTAGCTTACTCGTATATAAAAATACTTTAAAATCAAAAATCAATCCCCTTAGCCACGGGTTAAATAAAATGAAATGTCAGATAAAGCTTGTTTTATGTCTAACCTTACTGTTATCCTGCCTCGCATCGGGTTGACAGAAAACCCTATTTATTTGTAAGTACCACGTTGATATTAGTAATAATCCTTCGCGTTATCCTCAGTTAAATGTATGTTTTCTTCCTGTTAAATTGCCTAATTTAAGGCGCACTTTTATTAATTCTTAGGATACTATTATGTCTAATACTACAACTGGTACAGTTAAATTTTTCAACGAAGCAAAAGGTTTTGGTTTCATCGAGCAAGAGTCTGGTCCTGATGTTTTCGCACATTTCAGCGCAATCTCTGGCGACGGTTTCAAAACTCTTGCTGAAGGCCAACGTGTACAGTTTACTGTTACTCAAGGTCAAAAAGGTCCACAAGCTGAAAACATCGTTAGCATCTAATTGCTTTCGTTTAATGGGTTAGCAATAACCCATTAAAAAATACTAGTTTGAAAGAAGTTTTGTTTTATTTGTTAGTACCGAGTTGTTTTAGTAATAATCCTACACGATATCCTCAAGTTAACTATTTTTTCCGGCTCAATCGCCTCTTTTCAGGCACACTTATATTAATTTTTTAGGATACACATTATGTCTAATACAACTACTGGTTCAGTAAAATGGTTTAACGAAGCTAAAGGTTTTGGTTTTATCGAGCAAGAATCTGGCGCAGACGTGTTCGCACATTTCAGCGCAATCTCTGGCGACGGTTTCAAAACTCTTGCTGAAGGCCAACGTGTACAGTTTACTGTTACTCAAGGTCAAAAAGGCCCACAAGCCGAGAACATTGTTAGCATTTAATTGCTAAACAATTTAATGGGTTAGCAATAACCCATTTTGAATACTAGTTTGAAAGAAGTTCTGTTTTATTTGTTAGTACCGAGTTGTTTTAGTAATAATCCTACACGATATCCTCAAGTTAACTATTTTTTCCGGCTCAATCGCCTCTTTTCAGGCACACTTATATTAATTTTTTAGGATACACATTATGTCTAATACAACTACTGGTTCAGTAAAATGGTTTAACGAAGCTAAAGGTTTTGGTTTTATCGAGCAAGAATCTGGCGCAGACGTGTTCGCACATTTCAGCGCAATCTCTGGCGACGGTTTTAAAACTCTTGCTGAAGGCCAACGTGTGCAGTTTACTGTTACTCAAGGTCAAAAAGGTCCACAAGCTGAAAACATTGTTAGCATCTAATTGCTAAACAATTTAGTGGGTTAGAGATAACCCATTAATATTTTTACCTTTATAATTATTTAGTCAAATATCTTCAAAACCTCCTCTGTAAATATTTTCCAAGCGCAATCTCATTTGTATACACAACTCATTAATTAGTACATTTTTAAACACATTTACTACTATCTCTCTTGAGCGAAAGCTTTGTATTGCCTACAATAGCGCATACTTCATTCAATATAGAATATGACCATGAACGACACTACCGCAAAACCTGCTTTACCAGATCGCCTTTCTATTAATCCACGCAGCCCACATCATGTGGAAGACGTTTTTGAACACGATATTGGTATCACGTTCAACGGCAAAGAACGTTTTGATGTTGAAGAATACTGCATCAGCGAAGGTTGGATAAAATTTGCATCTCCAAAAGGCCTTGATCGTCGCGGACAGCCGCTTTTACTTACCAGAAAAGGCACTGTTGAAGCCTTTTATAAGTAAGCTAATACTATTCACTAAAAAAGCGACACCATATTGGGTAGTCGCTTTTTTTGTGCTTGTTAAGAATCATTTAATTGTATTATTTTTCGCTTTACCCAGCATCCAATCTAAGCCTTGGATTGCTGTTGTTGGAAATGCGGTTGCATGACTAGCCCCTTCAATATCAACACTTTTTAATTCTATATTGTCACTTTTAAGCGCATTAATTTTTTGCACCAGCTGCGCTGCGCCTTCAACCATATTTTGCCCCTCACCAAAGGCTGGTGTTTCCTTTGCACCAACAGATATATACACCTTTATAGGCAATTTTGGCTTATGCGCTTTTAACGCTAATAGTGCATTATTATCAAACCAAACCGATGGGCTGCCAATAATATAATTACTAAATAAATCAGGCGTTAAAAGTAAAATAGTTGCACCAAATAAGCCGCCTAGCGAGTTACCTATGTAGGTTCTTTGTAAGTTACTGGCCCGATAGTTTTTTTCGATAAAGGGAAACACTGTACTTTGTAAAAACTCAGCATGCCCTTTGGCATTACCCGTTTGCTTTTTCCAATCTTTTGCAAAGGTAGGCGTGTAATCTCTAATTCGGCTATTGGAGCCAACAGAGCCTTTTTCATAACCAATAGCCACAATAATAGCCTGCTGCATTTTGCCGCTATTCATAGGGAATCGTGTAGCCCCAGCAACGATGGGAAAGGTATACGGTGCATCGGTTACATAAATAACCGGATACGTTTTATCAGGCTGTTTTGTATATGATGTTGGAAGCTGAATATAAATAGGATAAACGCGCTTAGTTGAAGGCTCGGTAAGCTCTAAAACATTACTTCTGGGGATTTCGTATGGCGTATTGGCACTTAATTTAAAACACATAACTGCGCAAAAAAATAACAACCACTTTGGTAGTAAATTCATTTTCATACTAAAGATTTATCCTTTGTAATTCATCGCGCTTGGGGAGGTGCTTTGGTAATACTAAATCCCAAACCAAGCCTAATGTCTCCATTTTTTTAAGTACTAGCCAGCCAACATCTAACTGGCCTTTTTCTAAAGCAAAGTTAGCCGAACCAGGAAATGCATGGTGGTTATTATGATAACTTTCTCCCATTGTTAGCAGCGCTGCAAAGGGGACGTTATAACCTTGTATATGCGCATGATTTACATGCCAATTTCTTTGTCCATGGTTATGTGCAAAACACCCAATCAGCCAGTGACCTATAATAGAAATACTGACTCTCACGCATATTCCCCATACAACCCAAGGCATGCCTCCCAACCAAAATAGCAATAGTGCCAAAGGTAGCTGTTGCAGCATCCATGTCTTCTCCATACATCTATAAGCATTGTTTTGTGTAACACATGTTTCAATATTAAAAGTCGGTGGGTAAGTAAGCTTAATATCGCAAAAAATTTGCCAGAAAAAATCTTTCCACATAGGCTGCTGATGCCCAAAGTAGTCGTGGCAATACTGCTGTCGCTGTGCCCAATCGCGCATATCATGGGTTTTAATCATGCCTACAGGCCCAGCTAAACCAACTATTACACCTAAATGAACAAAAAGGTATTCAAGCCACGCGGGGCATTGGTAGCTTTTATGTATCAGTCTACGATGCATCCCAAGAGAGTGCCCAAAGCATAAAATAACACTAGGGCGTGTTGACCTTTGTGGATTGAAATTTGTTCAATCTAGGGGCGATTTAATCGCGGCGCGAGGTTTGTAACCTAGTGGGCTAAGTAAAAACCGAGCAACAAAGAGTTAATCGTCCCTAGAAAGAACCCAAAGGGCAGCGCATGTTTGGTATCTATGCTGCGTTATCGCCTATTTATGGGGAACAACCACACATCACAGGCTCTGCCTTGCCTAAATACCAAACGTACTGCTGCAAAATCAATCACGAAAGGTCAACACGCCCTAGTCGTTATAATAAAAACAAATAAAACTGTAAGTGAAAACGTATACCAGCCACCTATAATGGCAATTAATATCATCCCACCTACCCACAACACTTTTACTGGGGATAAAACAACATGCCCAGCTTTGGCGCAGCTTTGTTTATTTGTTAAGACCCTCTCATTTGTGTACATAGCCATCCTAAGCTGTTTCTGGAACAAATAGCTCATTCAAAAGCATATCTGCCGTTTGCCCAATAGCGTATTCTTGAATTGGACCAAAATACCAAGCGGGATCTAAAAATCGATGATAATAAATAGTCAGCGCTACTTTAGTATTTCCATTTTTAGTTTTAATAAAGCGGATTTCGGTTCCTTTTAGTTTTAAATAGTTACCTATGTAGCTCGTGTCTTCTAAAAATGTAGTGCGAATATAATCGTTTTCGACTTGGGTTAACTCTAGTTTCATATGCCCTTTGTGTGTGTTTGTTACAAACCAACGATGATAAGTAAAATCAATATGATGCACATCACCAGCGGATAAAGTACCCGCTTCTATATTGCTTGGCATAGGGAATAAACTTAACAGCCAATTACGCTCAATATCTAACTGCATAGGTTTGATAAGTTTTTGTTGGATTTCTTCAGGGGTCGCATTTATAACCAACTCTTTAGTTATCGAATACTCTCGTTCAAAACTGGCACTTGGCACTACTCCTTCAAATGCACTTAAAAAAATAACAGCCGGTAATATATGGGCATAATGTGTGCCCTTCTTTTTACTTCGTAAATAACAGGTTAGTAGCTGAAATAAATACATAAGCAATAATATGCCAAAGTAGATTGGCATAAACATAATTACACAAACGAAGCCCTCAAATAAAACAACAGACGTGCCAAGCATTACAATAAGCGACCACAAAACTAAATTTCCGTAATATCGGTTTAAGGTGGGTTGTTCAGGCTTTTTAATTATGTACAGTAAAGCGATTGAGACAAAAAATGGTATGCCAACATATAATAATGCTGTTTTATCAAAGTTATAAGACATTAGCGTACGTATAAGTAATGAGCTAGCGCCTATTAATAGCAGTATTGATATATTACGGCGGCGCTTACTTATAGATTGAGGTGCTAACGGGAAAGGTGGCTTTTCTGACATTACGTATCCTGCGTAGCTTGTTTGGGTATGAATACGCAACATTTAGCCAGTTAACTAAATACACATGATCCATATGCGGCATTTTACGCCCAACAAAAAAGTTATTAGACGCTCGGTTTTGAGCCGTATATAAAAACCTAATAACACACCTAAGGCAAGGTATAAAATGCAAAAAAAGACGCAAAGGCGTCTTTTTTATGTAACCTGCTCCGATGTATCACCAGAGCACGGGCAATCCCCATCTTCTTTTTTAAGACACTGGCGGTAGTTAAACCAATGCGCTATGGCTATAAACGTTGAGCCAGTTAAAGTTAGCGCCTTTTCTGCACCTTCATGCCCTATAAAAATAGCAAGTAACATTAAGCATAAACCCACAATCCCAAAAGCTATATAACTAAACTGTTTATGTTTTTTACAGCCTAGACTTAACGCAAGTAAACTTGTGGGCAACACCGCCATTAATATCCATATATGAAATTGCTCATTATCTAACTGCAGTGCTGCCAAACTTGGTAAAAGCACCAAAATAACAGGTGTTGCAAAACAATGCACGGTGCATATTAACGAAAGCCCTATCGCTAGGCGATCCATTAAATTTTGACTAGATTTCATTTTTTCCTCCATTAATAAATACCTGCAAAAAATTTCACTTTTAAATAAGCCTTTAAACCACAACCGTTAATTACACTTGCTACATTATAACATTTAAAGCACAATTGATACATTATAACATATCACAAGAGGCAAGAATGAAACGAAAATCTCAATTAGCTGTGTTGATAGCAGCTTTATTACCCGCAAGTGTGCTTGCAAAATCCATTGAAGGCGTTGTGCTAAACAAGCAAGGTAAAGCTGTTAGTAACGCAACCATAGAAGTTGAAGGATCAGACATAAAAGTTATAGCGGATGTAAACGGCAAGTTTGTAATAACGGGTTTAAAAGGCGGTTTAAAAGAACTTCACGTTGTTGCCCCAGGTTATGCCCATCTTCATCGCGATATCACGCTCAATACCAGTGATAGCCAATCGGTTGCTTTTAATTTAGAGCGCTCACCAATTGAAGTTATTGACATTGAAGCAACCCCAATTCATATGTCAGCAATGGAATCAGCCTCTCCGGTGAGTGTTTTATCAGGTGAGAAATTAAGACGCGAACAAGCCGCAACACTCGGTGATAGCTTGGAAAGACTGCCAGGTGTTAATACTAATTTTCACGCCAAAGTCGCCAGTACTCCAATTATTCGTGGCTTAAGTGGACCTCGTGTACTGATCGCTCAAAATGGCCTTGATGTAAGTGATGTTTCGCGCGTTGGTCCCGATCACTCGGTAGCATCGGAGGCTTCTACCGCACAACAAATAGAGGTATTACGCGGCCCTGCAACGTTATTTTACGGCAGTGGTGCAATTGGCGGGGTAGTCAATGTGGTAGATAATCGCGTACCAACCGACAGTACAACTCGTGGTGAATGGAATGTAGAGCACAACTCGGTTGATGACCAAACCGTTGCTTCTTTTAATGCGACCACAGGCACTGATTCGTTTGCTTTTTATGCTGATGCATTTTGGCGAGAAGCGAATGACTATGAAATACCCGTCGCGGCTGAATTAGCACATGACGATCATGACCATGCAGAACACCATAGTGATTATGTTGTAAAAAACAGCAACGAAGAGTCTGACGGCTTTACTGTTGGCGCCAGCTATTTATTCGATCAAGGCTTTATTGGTTTAGCCATCGAGCAATTTAATCGTCAATACGGCATTCCGGGTCACTCTCACGGTGGTGAAGACGAGCACAGTGATGAAGAAGAAAGCGTATTTGCCGATTTAGAACAAACTAAAGTGCAACTATTAGGTGAATACAACCTAGATAGTAAATGGCTTAATAAAATCAACCTACGTGCAGGTTTTACAGATTACGAGCACGCAGAAATTGAACACGGCTCAGTTGGCACCACATTTAAAAATGAAACCAACGAATTACGCGTAGACATTCTGCATAGTCAATTTAATGAGTGGAATGGCGGCATTAGCTTTCATTACAAACAAAGTGATGTTGAAGCACAAGGCTCAGAAGCGTTTACCCCTCCTTCACAAACACAAAGCTATGCCATTGCACTAATGGAAGAAAGACACTTTGGTGATTTTTTAGTGCAATTAGGTGGCCGCGCCGAACGCGTAACTATCGATGCAGATAACGTATTACTACCTAGTATTGATGCCCACGCGCACGATGACGTAGGTGGACATGACGACCATGATCACGGCCATGATGAACACAGCAACGCAACTCGCGTATTTGACGCAAAGCATGAATTTACCCCTGTTAGTTTATCTGCTGGCGTAGTCTGGGACTTTGCTCCTAGCTATAATTTAGGCTTGTCATTGTCGCGTTCAGAGCGTGCGCCATCAGCCTCTGAGTTATTGTCGTTCGGCCCTCATATTGGTACTGCAACCTATGAAGTCGGCGCATTGTTTGATATTCATGAAGACGGCCATTTAGGCTTATCTGATCACACCATTGATTTAGAAACCGCCAATAATATTGACTTAACCTTTCGTAAAACCCAAGGCGATATAGGCTTCATTTTTAATGCCTTCTATAACCAAGTAGACAACTATTATTATCAAGTTGAAACAGGCTTATACGCTGAAAGTGTCCACGACCACGAGGATGACCATGATCACGGTGACGAGCATGATCATTCATCTGAATTACCTGTTTATTTATTTAAGACGGACGATGTAACTTTACACGGTTTTGAAGCGCAAGTTGCATGGCAGTTAACCGACGAGTTCAAGCTTGAGCTATTTTCAGATTACGTGCGCGCTCGCCTTGACTCAGGTGGCAATCTACCGCGTACGCCACCACTGCGCTTCGGTACAGAGTTTAGCTACCAAACCGAAAAACTCAGTGCTCACATTCATGCCACTCGCTACCAAGAGCAAGACCGTACCGCTCCTGAAGAAACAGCTACCGATGGTTACACCTTGGTCAATGCCAGTATTTCTTATGATTTATCGGTACTCAATCAAGACCTTTCTTTGTACCTACGAGGCACAAATTTAACGAACACAGAAGCCCGTGTGCATAGCTCATTCTTAAAGAATATTGCGCCACGCCCAGGCCGCAGCTTTGCATTAGGCATTCGTGGCTATTTCTAAGCCATAAAAATTATAAATTAAAGGAAAACAACATGACCAAACTATTCAAACTAAAACTTATTGCACTTGCAATTAGCAGTACATTAATTACAGCCTGCGGCGATGCAGAAACCAACATTGTTGAAAAAGATCCCATTGCAGTGCCTGATGACGGCCATGATCACGGTGATGGTGGCGACCACGGCGACGGCTATACAATCGACTCATTAGGAAGACTCGCTGTACTTGCCGCTGATAGCAACGCAGCCAGCTTTTTTGACTTAGACGACAATAAACTGCTTGAAACATTCACCCTAACACATGATTCAAATACGCTGTCAGTGTCTCCTGATTTTCGTTATGCACTTATTGCAAGTCGCAGCCAAGATTACCTTGGCTTTATTGATGGTGGCTTATGGCGTGAAGATCACGGTGCACACCTACATGACTACGAACAAAGCCCTGTACTTAGCAGTTATGAACTAACCAGCGGCAGCCGCCCTACCCACCTCGTTAATCACGATGGTAAGTTAGCCATATTTTATGATGGTGATGCAGACTCAGGCACAACCGCCTCAGTAGCGGTGCTAACCGACAACGATATTACAAACGCAACAGCGGCATTACCAAGCATTAGCTACAATATAAATATGCACGGTGTGGCAGAGCCACGCGGCGAGCACGTATTATCAACAATTCGTCGCGATGATGCACAGAGTACATCAAACGCTAAGATCCTGCCTGATCAAGTCGGTGTTTATCATTTTCACGATGGCGAATACGAACTAGAGCAAACACTTGAGCTTACTTGCCCTGATTTACACGGTGCAGCACAAAACCACGACACCATCGCATTTGGTTGTAGTGACGGCGTGCTATTAGCGCATCAACATAATGACGAGTACGAAGCTGTAAAAGTGGCCAACATTGATGCTGTAGGCGATCTACGAATTGGTCGATTATACGGCCACGAAAAAAGCGATACCTTTATTGGTATAGCTTCGGGTCATGGCGGCGGCGCTGCTGTACTGTTAAGTATCAACCCAAGCGACGCTGAAATGGAAGCGTTAGAATGGCAACTAGCCGATGGCGCAAGTGCAGTATCTTATTCGTTTTCAGCCAACGGCGAGCACTTTTTAGTACTAGACAGCCTAGGCTTTTTAAACGTACTTAAAGCACATGCGCACGACGGTCACACGCACTGGGAACTAGCAGGTCAAGTTGATATCACTGAACAAGACGTAAAAACCATGCCTGAAGGCATGAGTTTTAGTATGACAGTAGCGCAAAATGGTCACTTTGCTTATGTTGCAGACCCAATTGCTCAACACGTTGTACAGGTGCACTTAGAAGACCTAGAAGTGGAAGGTGAACTAGAACTTACATTCCCACCAGCGGCTATCACTTGGTTAGGTATAGCACAAGAAGAAGAGCACGCTCACGAACACTAGATTTATAGTGTATTGACCAGTTAGAGTTTTGGGCTAAAGCCACAAAATGACAAAACCCGTAATTAGATTTCTAATCACGGGTTTTTTATATCTACTCAAATATACGTTTAAAAACGATTCCTCTAATTTAAAAAATAACAAATTATAATTTGCCATAACGTTTGACAAAAAATAATTTGCCAACTAATCTAACAAAATATAATTTGTCAGGAGGTGCGTATGAAAAACATTGTTGGTCAGGCTGCGAGAAGTGCGAACTTTTGGGATAGACCCTATGAACTAGAGGACATATGGGAAGCAATAGACAACGGTAGCCATATTCTCCTTTGCGCCCCTCGCCGTGTAGGTAAAACATCAATAATGTATAAAATAGTTGATGAACCTAAAGCAAATTATATCCCCATTTATATTGATACAGAGTCTGCTGATTCCGAGGCAGAATTTTGGTCAAAAGTTTTTAATGCACTAATGGAAGAAGACTTCATTGCCAGCCTGAAAACAAAAACTAAAAACTTCTGGGATAAAATTAAAAGCATAAAAATAGCTTCAATAACGATGGACGGCGTTGAGTTTGGTGATGGCAAAATGCTAGATCACAAGCAGGCTTTTCACAGATTAATTAAAGATTTAGATCATGATAAAAAGCTCATTATTATGATTGATGAGTTTGCTCAAACCATTGAAAACATAATAAAGTACGAAGAACCTAAAAACGCAATAAGCCTACTCAAAGCCCATAGAGAGTTAAGGCAAGATCAAAAGTTTTCACAAAAAGTGACTTTTATCTACGCAGGTTCAATAGGTCTAGAAAGCGTAGTATCCAAAATTGACGCTATTAAACACATCAACGATTTAAACAATATAAAAGTCCCGCCTTTAACTCCCCCCGAAGCAGAGAAGTTTACAATAGCACTGTTTCAAAGTGCAGAGATTAAAATCAATCAAACAGATATTGATTATTTACTTACAACCATACACTGGCTGATCCCGTTTTATATCCAACTCATTACGCAAGAAATTAAAAAAATATACCGCAGAGAGCAAAAACTTGACCAAACTGTTATTGATCAAGCAATTCATAATGCACTAGATAATCGCAATCACTTTGAGAGCTGGCAAAGTAAACTAAAAACCGCATTAGGTAAAAATGAGTATTTATTTAGTAAAGAAGTACTGAACGCTATCTCGAACCAAAAAGAGACTAACTTGCTCGATATCATGAATATTGCCAGTAAACATAACTTAGACGGCAATGAAGCAAAAGATTGCCTGCACTCATTAATATACGATGGCTACATTAACAACAACGACAACAATAAAACCTATCAATTTAACTCTCCGATCTTAAGAATGTGGTGGAACAAAAATGTCGCAAACTAATTACTCACGCTATAAATACACGCCTGATGAAATTGATGAAACAGAATTTTTAGCTAAGTTTGTTGTGCGAAATCATGATTTTGACGACATTTTTGATGACATTAAAAACAGTGATTACACAGTTCCTAGCCAACACTTTATAATTGTCGGCCAGCGAGGTCAGGGTAAAACAACCCTATTAAGAAAAATAAAACTCGCAGCTCAAGCTGAGCCAACGCTAGCTGATCTTTTAATCCCTATAAAATTCTCAGAAGAACAATATCAAATTCGTTCGCTCAGTCGCTTATGGGAAGAAATTGCTGATTACTTACAATGCACAGCTGAAGATGACTTTGCTACCATACATGATGATATGGAAAGCCATTTTGACGATGCCGATTACGAACTAAAAAGCTTTTCATACTTAGAAAAAGCAGTAAAAGCGAAAAATAAAAAACTATTACTGTTGATAGACAACATTGACGAGCTACTAGGCAAACTAAAAGAAAAAGAGCAACGCAGACTCAGAGAAATTCTCCTCACATCGCCAACTCTCAAAATCATTGGCGGTTCAACAAAAATGCTCGAGCAGCATTTTGACTACGGAAAACCGTTTTACGAATTTTTCAAAATTATTAAACTTACCGGTTTAAACAAGCAGGAGTGTTTTGATTTTCTTGCCAGTATGGGCGATGAACAACAAAAGAAAAAAATAGCTCACATCATTAAAAGTACCCCCGAGCGCATCGAAACTTTACGCCGCTTAACCGGTGGTGTACCAAGAACAATGGTGATGCTATTTGATATTTTTGTAGATGATGGCGGCAATGCATTTGATGACTTATTAAAAATACTCGATGATGCGACCCCTTTATATAAGCACCGTATGGACGACCTACCTGATACTTTGCAAGATATAACGCACACTATAGCGATGAATTGGGATGGCATCAGCACTAAAGAAATTGCAAAGAAAACTCGATTAGAAAGTAAAACTGTATCGGCCCAGCTTAAGCAATTAGAAACTAAATACGGCATCGTAGAATCGATTTCCATTGGTAAAAATAAAATTTATAAAATTGAAGAACGCTTTTTTAATATTTGGTATTTAATGCGCTTTGGCCGTAAAAAAGATCGTCAAAAAGTCGAGTGGTTAGTTAACTTTTTAACATCCTGGTGCAACCCTGCGGATCTTGAACGTAGAGCTAAAGATTTTATGTCCGCAATTCGTGGCGGTACAATACAAGAGTCTTGCGCTTACCACATGTGTGAAGCGCTCAGCTACGCTGGCTTAGATATAAACACTGAGCATGAAATGAAGGAAAGCACCAAAGCCTATTTAACCTCAAAAAACTCTCGTTTTGTAAATGACCTTTCAGCGTCAGATAGAGAAATTATAACAGAAGCCCTTCAATTAGCTGATGAAAATGAGATTGATGTAGCAATAAGACTACTCATTAATTCACAAAAAAATAGCGCTAAAATTTTATTTTGCATAGGTCTTCTGTACCGCACAAACGAAAGCTTTGAAGAGGCCGAATACTATTTTTTACAGTCACTCAAACGCGGAGGTAGTGATGCACTTCTTAGTTTAGGGATGCTGTACCATGAGGGAAAGTGTTTTAAAGAGGCTGAAAAGTACTACCTTAAAGCTGCTGAAAGTGAGGTAACTAAATCATTTATCCATTTAGGCCACTTATATTACGACCAAAACCAGATCGCTAAAGCTGAAACTTATTATTTAAAAGCCAGTGATAGTAGTGACAATAACGCACTATTCTATTTAGGCCACTTATACGCTAAGCAAGCTCAGTTTGAAAAGGCTGAAAATTACTATCAACTAGCAATAAAATTTGGAGATAACAATGCATTTCTAGATTTAGGGGCCCTATATTGCCAGCAAGGACTATTTGAAAAAGCAAAAGACCATTACCAAAAAGCGTATGAAAAAGGAAATTATTCCGCCTTAATTAACTTAGGCAATGTATATTTCGAACAAGACCAATTTAATATAGCTGAGAGTTACTATTTAAAGGCACTCAAAAATAATGACAACAGAGCATTACTTAACCTTGGTCAGATATATTATATTCAAGGATTATTTGATAAATCTGAAAGCTATTACTTAAAAGCCATTAATGCAGGTATATCTAGTGCTCAGGAATGTTTAGTTTGGCTATACTTCGAACAAAATCATGATTTAAGTAAGGCATTACAATTAGTTAGAACTGATTATGAACAGGACCCTAACTTTTCTAATACTTACGCCTACGCCGTTATTTTGCTTTGGACTGAACATTTATCACAAAGCGGTAAGTTATTTTTACAATGGTTAAATATGGATGGCGAACACAATGATTATGACATTACGCTCTACTTAACCTTGCTTATGGCCAAAAAACAACTTTATAAAACGAAAGAGCTTGTAGAGCTGCCTGAACACGCCTTAAAAGATAAATGCAAACCTGTTTGGTATGCCTTAATGACATTGATGCAGGATGAATTCCCCTATGAACTCACTAAAATGGGTGGTGAGTTACAAGAAAGTGTTGATGAGATTTTACAGCAAGTGGCTAAGTTTGAGGAAAAATACGCTCTGGATTAAGTATTGTTCTTAGTTATACAATCTCAATGAAAAAGACGCCGACGCGTCTTTTTCGTTTTATATCGCCATTAAAAAGTAGTTCTACTTACGGCGCCAGCCGCTCCATACATCATCTATATCATCGGTTTTATTTTTGTTCTTTTTCTTACCTGTGCCTTCAGGTTTTGCCATTGGCTTATCATTTTTAAGCGCCTGTGCTGCATCAAGGTTGGCTTGGTTTACGGCAAAGCCTGTAACCTCTTCGCGCTCTAAACGTAGTTTGTTTTTCTTCTCGATGATTCTAAAGTGATGAAAGTCTTCGTAATCAATTAGTGATAACGCTAAACCTACTTCACCAGCACGGCCGCTTCGGCCAATACGGTGCATATAATCAGCAGGACTACGTGGTAGATTAAAGTTTATTACCACTGGCAGCTTTTCAATATCTAAACCACGAGCTGCAATATCGGTTGCAATAAGTACTTCTATTTCACCTGCTTTAAATTTTTCTATTACACGAGTGCGCTCACTTTGGCCTTTATCGCCGTGGAAAACTTGTGCATTAACACCGCGTTTTTCAAGTTTGCTGGCTAAGTGCTCACAATCTTTTTTAGCGTTCACAAAAATCAGCGCTTGGCGCCATTTATGGGTTTTAATTAAATGCGCTAAAACCGTGGTTTTTTCACCTTTGTTAACACTAAACACGCGCTGTACAAGTGTACTTTCTTCTTTGTTTTGTACTTGTATTTCAACTGGATTATTAAGCAGCTCCTGCGTTAGTAACGTAACTTGCTCAGGGAAAGTAGCTGAAAACAACATAGTTTGTTTTTTAGCGGGCATAAGAGCCAACAAATTAGCCAGCTCTTCGGTAAAGCCAAGGCTTAGCATACGGTCGGCTTCATCAAGCACAAGCGTAGTTACATTATCGAGCTTAATCGCATTGCTTGAGATTAAATCGAGTAAACGACCAGGTGTTGCCACAATAATATCAGCGCCACCACGCAGTGCCTGCATTTGTGTATTAACCGACACACCACCAAACACAGCCACCGTTTTAATTGCGCCATTAAAATTTGCAGAATACGACTTAACACTATCGGCCACTTGCGTAGCAAGCTCACGCGTAGGCACTAAAATAAGCCCTGTTACAAAGTTACCTTTGCTCTCAGCATTTTTACCGCCTTGCTCTAGGAAAGCCTTTTGCAACATAGGTAATGCAAACGTTGCTGTTTTACCCGAGCCCGTATTTGCCCCTGCAATTAGGTCACTGCCCGCAAGCACACTAGGTATAGCCTTAGCTTGAATAGGTGTAGGCTGGGTATATTCCAAATCGGTTAAACGAGCTAATAGCTCTGGAATAAGGCCAAGTTCGGAAAAAGTGCTAGGGCTTGTGGCTGAGGTCATATTTATTACGGGCTTATTGCTAAAAAAGTAGCCTGCAATTTTAGCGTATTTAGCGCTTATTAAGTAGGGGTTAGTGGCTTTAATAGTATTTAGTTACACGTAATAAAAAAGACGCTTTCGCGTCTTTTATGACTTTATAGCACTAACTCTTTGTTATTCAACAGTAACTGATTTAGCTAGGTTACGTGGTTGATCAACGTCTGTGCCTTTAATTACCGCTACGTAGTACGACAGTAACTGTAATGGCAGTGTGTAAACAATTGGCGCAATAATGTCGTCAGTGTGGTTTACGTTGATTACACGCATTGTGTCGTCTGATGCAAAAGCTGAATCTTTATCTGCGAATACGTAAATAATGCCGCCACGTGCGCGTACTTCTTCTACGTTTGATTTAAGTTTTTCTAATAGCTCATTGTTTGGTGCTACAACAATAATTGGCATGTCGGCATCAATAAGCGCGAGTGGCCCATGTTTTAGCTCGCCCGCTGCGTAAGCTTCTGCGTGAATGTAAGAAATCTCTTTAAGTTTAAGCGCGCCTTCCATCGCGATTGGGTATTGCGAGCCACGACCTAAAAACAGTGAGTGGTGCTTGTCGGCAAACTCTTCTGCAAGATCTGCAATGCCATCAGCAAGCAATAATGTTTCTTCAAGCTTAGCGGGGAGTACTTTAATTGCATTTACAATTGCGCTTTGATCAAGACCTTTTTCTTGCGCGATAGACGCTGTAAGCATTAACAAACCAACTAATTGCGTAGTAAACGCTTTAGTCGATGCAACGCCAATTTCAGCGCCGGCTTTGGTCATAAAGGCGAGGTCTGATTCGCGTACAAGCGATGAGCCAGGTACGTTACAAATGGTCATTGAGGCCATGTAACCTTGCTCTTTAGCTAGGCGTAATGCAGCTAGCGTATCGGCTGTTTCACCCGATTGAGAAATAGTAACTAGTAGGCTGTTTTCATGTACAAACGACTGGCGGTATCTAAATTCAGAAGCTATTTCTACATTACAGCTAACACCTGCAAATTGCTCAAGCCAGTAACGTGCAACCATACCTGAATGGTAAGACGTACCACAGGCAATAATTTGCACATGTTTTACATCTTTAAATATTTGCTGAGCGCTGTCGCCAAAGGCATCAATTGCTACGCGGTCGTCGTTTAAACGTCCTTCAAGGGTATTACGTACAGCAAGTGGCTGCTCGTAAATTTCTTTTAGCATGTAGTGGCGGTAATCGCCTTTGCCTGATGCATCTTGCGTAATGTTTGATTCAATCACTTCACGCTCAACGGCGTTACCGTCTGCATCAAAAATTTCTACTGTGTCACGTGTAATACGCGCTACATCGCCTTCTTCTAAAAAGATGAAGCTGCGAGTAACAGGTAATAATGCAAGTTGGTCAGAGGCAATAAAGTTTTCACCAAGGCCTAAACCAATAACAAGTGGGCTGCCTGAGCGCGCTACAATAATTTCGTTGTCGTTGTCTTTATCAAATACAACGGTACCAAAAGCGCCTTCAAACTGTTTTACAGCAGCTTGAACAGAGGCTAACAATGTAGTGTGTTGTTGGCGTAATTGATGAATTAAATGCACCATAACTTCGGTATCGGTGTCTGATAAAAATTCATAGCCGTCACCTTTAAGCGCAGCACGTAAGCTTGCATGGTTTTCAATAATACCATTGTGGACAAGTGCAAGCTGGCTATTTGAAACATGTGGATGTGCATTGGCTTCTGTTACGCTACCGTGTGTTGCCCAGCGAGTGTGTGCAATACCTGTATGACCGCTAACACCGGCTTGTTCAAGAGCTGCTTCTACGTTAACTACTTTACCGACTGCTTTTACGGTATTAAGTGTGTTGCCATCAAGCAAGGCTACGCCTGCTGAGTCGTAACCACGGTATTCAAGGCGTTTAAGGCCTTCAACTAAGATTTTATTTACTGGACGTTCTGCAACTGCCCCAACTATTCCACACATAGTGTCTCCTTTAATTTTTTAAATACTTGCTACTAAGTAGCTATTGTATAATCTCTGCGCAAATTAGTTTTACACCACACGCCTCAATTGCTTTGCGTTTATCGTCAGCTAAGCCATTGTCGGTTATTAATGTGGTTACTATTTTCCACGGTAATTCTAAATTTGGTATTTTTCGGCCAATCTTGTCGGATTCAACCATTACGATTACTTCACGTGCCGCTTTTGCCATTACTTGGCTTAAACCCACCAGCTCATTAAAAGTGGTTGTGCCACGTTTTACATCTATGCCATCAGCACCAATAAATAGCTGATCGAAGTCGTAAGAGCATAATACATTTTCGGCAACTTGCCCCTGAAATGACTCAGAATGCGGGTCCCATGTTCCACCGGTCATCAAAAGTGTTGGTTCGTTTTCGAGTGCTAACAAACGACTAGCCACTTTAATAGCATTTGTCATAACAACGAGCCCACGCTTATTTGCAAGCTCGGGGATCATCGCAGCAGTAGTGCGTCCGCTATCTATAATAATGCGGTTATGATCTTTTATAAGTGTTGCTGCAGCTTTTGCTATAGCCACTTTGCGCTTTGAGTCTATTTCATCGCTAACAATCTCTTTAGGTAATGCAATAGCACCACCGTAGCGGCGAAGTAATAAGCCACTTTTTTCAAGCGCGGTTAAATCTTTTCGAATGGTTACTTCGGAGGTTTGAAACTGCTGTGCTAACTTTTCAACCACGACTTCTCCTAGCTCATTAACCTGAACCAAGATATTGTGACGACGTTGTTGTGTGTTTCGTTTAGTCATAAATTAAGTTTCGTTTCGAAAGTTATTAGATTTTAAACGAAACTATTCAAATGGCAAGATGTAGATCAAAAAAAGCGCAAAATGCGCTTTTGGTTACTTAGGGGAATTTATATATTATGTAAGTAACTGTCCACTTAAAATACATTTAACAATTGCATGTTGTCGATTTGTGCTGTTTGTTTTTCTAATGCAATTTGTTAGGTGAAAATCAACGGTTCTTTGACTAATACTTAAAATCTGACTTATTTCCCATGATGTTTTCCCCATAGAAGCCCACTGAATGCACTCTTTTTCTCTTCGCGTTATCTTAACGGTATTGCGACTAGATACTCGTCTATACGCCTCAAATATTTCTACTAAAAATATTCGCCAATAGTCACCCATAACTTGAATGTTATGCGATTCAGCACTCAAATTTGGTAGTTCGATCACTAAACAGGCAAACTTGTTATTGTGTAAGCTTATTGGAATAATAAGTGTAGACTCGCAACCCCTGCTGAGTTGGCTAAGCTGAATCGTTTTTACTTCATTGACGCAATAACGAACCAATTCACTATTAGACTTAATATTACCCAAAAAAACATCATTAAAATTACCAAAATGGCTCACATCAAATTGAAATAAATCAGAGAGTTCAAAAATAACAAAACCCATTTGAACATAGTTATAAGTATTCTTTATATCTAAAAAAAATTTATTAAAACTACTTACCGAATTTATTAGACGAATTCGAGTGTGAAGCTCATTTATGTTAACCATGGCCATAACTCATCTAAGATTCTTTTCTGCACAATATAGGATATATTACACAATTAGAGCTAGGTGAATCATTATCACTAAGTTGTAGGGTGTCATCACCTGCACTTACACCATCTATACTTGCTAGTATTAAAAGAGTAGAAATGGCTGTAAAGATTAAAGATTTCACATAAAAATTTTTCATAGTAGACCCTTATTAGGTAGTTGCTTAGTTGTTGTATGCCTCACATCGAATTTGAGCTAAAAAAGGCAACATATCAATAACAAACTAAAAACCTTTTCATAACCTAACAAATCACAAGCGTAACTCACTGAATTTTAATGGAAATTATTTCACTGTATTTATCTCCCAAACTACCAACTACAACTGAGTTATTTACTTTGTCGACATGAAATTTTGGTCTAATCACACTAAAGTCAAAAGTTTTAGAGCTTAGGCTAGAGCCATCAACATCATCCATATCAATTTCATAGAATGTCGTACTTATTAAGTTATGGCCGCTCCAGAAAACTTTACCGTTCAAGAGAGCCCAATTAGTGTTTTTTTCTTTCGACACACTTATCTGCAGTGGAACTATAGCTTTTAGATTCACATCAAAACGATACAATTGGCCTGTATTATCACCTAATATATAGTCGCCTTTAAATTGTCTGACGAAACGAAACCCCTCAAAAATGATAGATTTAGTCTTTTCTTTAATAAAATATTCAAAAACTAACCAGTCGCCATTACTCTTTCTACTGTATAAAATAGAGCCTTCATCGTCTGAGAAAGTAACGTCACCTATTATTTCATCTACTTTAGATATATAGGTTAAGTTATTATTAAAGGTATTTAGTATAGTAATACGACCTTGGAGTTTAAGTAGTACGTATTGTCCCGACAGAGATGGGGCTATCAATTCAAGTGACTTTTCCGTGCTTAAAAACACAACCTTTTCTTTAGGTTTTTCTTTTTGATAAAAAGCTAAATCGCTTATACCTTTAAGCTTCTCGATCATCCAAACCTTATCTCCTATTGGTTGATAATCGATAATACTACCTTGTCCTGATTGCCTTTCCTGAATCAATTCAATATTTTTAAAGTTACTTAAAGGCAATTTTTTTTCAATAATTGTATTGATTATATCGTTATCTCTAATAGCAAGTAGCATGTTTGGGCTCACCACATTAAATGAAACAACACCTTTGCTTTTATCAATTATCTTATCTAAGTGCCCTGTTTTAACATTGATTTTAGCTAGCTTCTCATCATCTAATAAAACGATATGTTCATCGTCAAGCCACTGAACACTATAAATAATATTACTCTGCTCATAATTAAAAAGAATACTTCCCGTATTTAGATCCAACACCCTTATATTATTACGCTTACTATCCATATAAACCCTGAGCACAACTAACCGACCAAAGTTTGGTGATATATCAGCCCGGCTATCATGAGCCCCTTTTTGAGCGACTGAAGTAACCTCTTCAATTAAACCAGAATCTGCATTGAATCTATAAATAAGCATTGCACTTTGGAGGCTCTTTTGCCCCGAGAAATAAATAGCGCTATCTTTTATACCGATAAAAACATCGGCTATAAAAGAAAAGTGTGTGACTAAAACATCTATGTTATGTTCTTTACTTGTAAGATCTATCCGCTTTAGTGATGCTACCCCATCCAAATTATCAGAGAAGAATAAATGGCTTCCATCGTGTGAGAAAGCTAAGCCTGTAGGCAGAATTGTATTATCTACAAGTACCTTTATAGCTTGGGTTTGTTGATCCTTTATGTAAATTTGAAAGTTATTTCCACGGCTCAATTTACTTGTAAATGCGATGTATCTACCATCATTCGAAATCGCAACCGATTTCTTATTTGAGTCAACTGTGCTGATTATTTCGGTGACGCCTGAAATTTCATGGGCTTCATTTTCAACCCATAAATAAGCTAATGAAAATACGAAGGTAGTTATTATAGTAAAGTATAAAAAAGCTTTATTTTTACTAACATTATTGCTTGCTAATCTCTCTTCGTTTTCCTTATCGACAAACTCAGAAACTTTAAAAACAGGGCAGATTAATTTATATCCACGTTTGGAAAGAGATTGCAGGTATCTAGGATTTTTATGGTCATCGTTCAACACTATGCGAATTTTGCTTATAATTCGCCTAACAGCAGCATCAGAAACACAGCGGTCTTTCCATAAGTTTTCATGTAATTCATCCATTGATATATAACGCTCATGATGTTCAATAAAATACATCAATACAGCAAAAACTTTTGGCTCTAGTACAACTGACTGCTCATTTGCTTGAAGAGACATCTCTTCTGTGTTTAAACAATATTCACCAAACCTAATTAACATAAATAAAGCCGCACTTAAACCTTAACAGTCCCTTAACAAACAATATAGTAACTCACAGTAATAGCAATTGCCACAAAGTTTTAAGTAACTGATTTTTATTAAGGTTATATTTTAGTTATACATATATTACGCTTTAATTATTGTAAAACTAAAACACTACAATAGGCTGCATTTTTAACTTACAGTCATAAGGTACAGACTATGCATAATCCCATAGAAAATGAAAAAAATGCAATCACTGCCCATAGAACAAATGACGGATTAATAGAAATTACAAGCCTAGAGTTGCTTGATCAACTCGTCGGAGGCTTTATAAGTCCAGAAAACGTTTATTGTAATGTTATTGATAATGATGAAAAACCTACAACTGTAACAAGCCAAGAAGGCATCGGTTAATGGACATTGAAACTTGCAAGCCATATAAACCAAAACTGAAGCGATTAACTGAAAAAAGAGATCTAATCTCTTTATCAAATCTTGAGGATTGGTGTGAAGAAATGTGTCTTGTTTTTGATAGGGATGTTCTTAATAAAAATTCAAGCACCAACAAAACCCTACATTGGTTAATTAATGCCTACCCTCTTATTCTAGCCTACCAAGGAAAAATACAAGAAAGCGAATTTTTTTTACACAGAGTAATTGCTTATTGGTCAGATAAATTCTTACAAGATAAAAACAATCAAAGTCTTATCAACTTAATAGACCCCACTATTAACTTACTGCGCCTTTATAAGCTGACAAACCAACACTCAGCATTTCAGCAGCTTATGTGTGAAACAGCTATTCTCGATAATACTAATAAAGCAAAACTAGGCTCTATAAGTGTAAACAAAGAAATACTAGGTGAACAATGGAACACATTGTATACGGCTACACTCGATGAGATTTTAAAATATAACCTTTTAGAGTCAAAGCATAATGAGGTGCTTAAAATCAGAGAGACAATACCACAACAGTACAGAGAAAAAAATTTATACATCGAAGCAGAAATTGTAGCTTGTATTAGCTTAGAAAAATTTGAAGACGCTATTCAGCTTTGCTGGAGTCAAATAAATAAAAGTACGTGTATAAAAAGTGGCGTATATAGCTATCGTTTATATGAAACTTTCAAAGCTATGGGGCTAACAGTGAAAGCTGAAACAGTAATGAAACACTTAATTTCAAATATGGAAAAGACCCCCTTAGATTCGTTGTCTAAACTAAATTTCTCTTCATGTATTATCGAGGAAAAAAAACTATCTATTGAATCTCTATTAGTAAAAAAAACATTGAATCAATATGAAAATATAAAAGATGAATTTAATTACGGGATGACTCTTTGTAATTTGCAATCTAATCACCCAACTAATCACAATAAAGAAAAACTACTTAAACTGTATGAGAAAACAGATTACAAAATATTAAAAAGTAGGATTGAAGTTTTATTTAACATCAAAAACAAAAAAAAACCGACCTCGAACGTTTGGCTACCTAAAATATCAAACCATTTAAATGAGATTATTGTATAAACCTCGTAGTTATTACAGTTATCTATTTCTTTTTTAAAACTCATACTAACTTCACCCCATTAAGGGGAAACAATAATCTAAAGGAACATAAAATGAGCAATAAATTTGAAAATATAGAAAGTGAAGAAATCAAGCTAAATGAGTTAGGTGAAATTGAACTAAGTGAAGAACTTACAGATGCTGTTGCAGGCGGTTTCTCTCCAGAAGAAGAAGACGAAGAAGGAAATACGGGCTGTGGTAACACTGTAAATGGTAGTTGTGGATCATCTCTAAAAGAGCTTTAACTATCACGCAGACTACTTCTTTATAAAGGTAGTCTGCGCAAGCAAAACAATAGGGGAAAAAATGACAACTTCAATAGATCAGGTTAAAGGCTTTGCTAAGCAACAACTAGTAAATAGCCTTAGCAATAAAAAGCTTCAGCTCATTATTTTTCCAACAGAGCAATGTAACTTTCGCTGTGTATATTGCTATGAAGACTTTGAAATCGGAAAAATGCCTCGATGGCTAATTGACGCAACTAAAATATTAATCAGTAACAAAATGCCTAATTTGGAGTATTTATCCCTGAGCTGGTTTGGCGGCGAGCCTTTATTGGCGAAAGACGTACTTTTTGAAATAGCAGAATTTAGCCAATCATTAGCGGAAAAGTATAAATGTAAAGTATCCGGAGATTTAACCACCAATGGTTTTTTACTTGATATTAAAACATTAACAAAACTCGTTGAATTAAAACAAAACAGTTTTCAAATATCTATTGATGGTGATAAAGAGTCACATGACACAACTCGCTTAACACGCAATGGCAAGGGCAGCTTTGACCGAATTTGGAGAAGATTGTTAGATGCTTCATCCACTGATCTAGATTTCAATATAACCCTCAGAGTACATATCACTGACTTAAATCATGAAAGTGTATTAAGTTTTTGTAAACGTTTTGATGAAACACTCAAAGATGACGCTAGGTTTAGACTTTTTTTTAAAGAAATATCTAATTTAGGCGGTGAAAATCAAATAGTAATCCAAGATTTAATAGCAAAAAAATCAGCTAAAGAATTAGCAAAAGATTTAACAAATCGCTACTCCGAAAAAAGTAAAATATTAAATAGTAAAGGGCATTACATTTGTTATGCCGGAAAACCAAACTCTTTAGGTATTAGGGCAAATGGCAATATTAACAAATGCACAGTCGCATTGGATGATGACAGAAATAATATTGGTAAAATTAACCCTGACGGCACACTAACTTTAAATAATGAAAAATTTAGCACATGGGTAAAAGGTTTTACTACGCTAGATAGTTGGCAAATGGGTTGCCCGCTAAGTTATATGAATCACAATAGTGTTGTTGGTGATATTCCCATCAAGAAAGTAAGTTAATAATATGTCTATTGTTAATATGTTCCGCAAAGAAGCGCTTAGAAATCAATATAAATCGAGTGATATTGGCAAATCACTCATAAAGCAGCCTAAAATTATAAATAATTCTATTGCAGCTTTAATAGCAATTTTCGTATTTAGCTTTTTAGTTATTAATGTTCTAACTTTCTCAACAAAAAGCAGTCTTGACGCCAAAGTCTCACCTGAACACTATACCCCGCTTATTTATAATGAAGTTGTCGTTATAAATAAGCACTTTGCGATAGATGGTGAAAGAGTTAGAAAAAATCAACAGCTACTTACTATTTCTAAGTTTGATAGTAATAGTAAGTTAGAAAAAGAGGTCATTCGCTCTCCTTCCGATGGTTTATTTTTTCATTCTTTAATCGAAAAAAATATAATACAACCATTTGAACCACTTGGTTACCTTTTAAGTACCTCTTCAGAAAATGAGTTATCTTTTTGGATTTCTAGCAATGAAAATATGAGTATTAATGTAAATGACCACGTTACTTTAATTGTCAACAATGATGAATTAAAAGGCATAGTTACAATGGTTGTTGGTAGTAATAAAAACAATAAAGAACAAAAAGTACATTTAAAATTAGAAGCTAACAACTATTCAAAACTGTCACCTACCGCAGATATAAAAATACTACTCACTCAGCAATCAGAAAAAGTCCTCAACTTAATTAAATAGTGAAATTTAAATGCGTCTCACAGACTACATTGACTTTAAACCATCAAAACTGCCTCTTTTCTTACAAAGTGAGGTAGCTGAATGTGGTATCACATGTATAGCTATGATTGCTTTTTATCATGGCTATAAGGTAAATATGCTTGCTATGCGACAACGCTACCCTGTTGGAACTCAAGGGATAACTGTTAAGCATATTTTAAAAATAGCAGATGATATAGGCCTGTCTGGCCGAGTACTAAAATTAGAATTAGGCCAGCTCTCAAAGCTAAAGGGACCTGCAATATTGCATTGGAACTTTAATCACTTCGTCACCCTAGCTTCAGTTAATAGATCAGGAATAGTCATCCATGATCCAGCTAAAGGAAAGGTTAAACTTGATTGGAGACAAGTATCTGAAGCATTTACCGGTATTGCAATTGAGTTAACCCCAACATCAGCATTTACTGTGGCTGATGAGCGAATAAAAATGCCGCTAAAAGCATTTATTGGCAATATTGAAGGGCTCGCATCATCATTATTTAAGATATTCGTTGTAGCCTTGATTTTGCAATGCTTCCTCTTAATATCTCCCTACTACATTAGAATTGTAATAGATCATGGTATACCTCTTTCAGATGGCGGAATATTAATATGGCTGTTAGCTGCTTTTATAACTGTTACTTTACTGACAACCTTCAGTAATATTATTCGCTCTGCCGCCATTTTATATTTAGACAAAAACTTAGGTTTTCAAGTAAAAGCTAATATTCAGCGCCATTTACTTCATTTACCACTTTCCTTTTTTGAATCTCGCCATGTTGGAGATATAAAATCAAGGTTTGAAGCGTTTAATGAGGTCCAGCGCATGATCAGTCGTGGATTTATTTCTGCTATTGTTGAAGGGCTTCTCGGCATTACAACTTTAATCATTATGTACACTTACTCCCCAACCCTTGCATTAGTCTCTGTATCATTTCTCTCTTTCACATTACTTCTTAGGCTTTATTTAACCAATAAAGAGAATAAACATTTAGAACAAGTTTTATCTAAGCAAGCAAAAGAAAACAGTCATTTTTTAGAGACCATCAGAGCAATTATGCCCATAAAATGCTACGTAAAAGAAAGTACCCGACTTTCTTCGTGGCTTAATCTATTTGCTGATACGACTAACGAGAACATTAAACGAGAAAAAGTAACTATTGCAGCAGAAATTAGCCAAGATCTAGTCAGTAAAGTTGAATATTTAATCGTTATTTTTATTGGTGCCACATTAATAATAAATAAAGAGTTCACAATAGGGATGTTTATTGCATTTCTAGCTTATAGGCAACAATTTTCAAGCAGTACACAAACTCTGGTAGATCATATATTTAAGTTCAAGCTTGCTTCAACTTACTTGCGTAGAATGTCTGATATAGTGATGCAAAGCCAAGAGCAAGAAAACCCTCAATTAACAATATCAAAAGAGCACGCTAAAGGGCATATCGAAGTACGTGACTTGCACTTTAGGTATTCAACATCTTCTGCGTGGTTATTTAAAGGAATCAATTTTAAAATAAATGCAGGGGAATCAGTCGCTATTATTGGCCGTTCCGGTTTAGGGAAATCATCACTACTTAAATTGATGACTGGATTAATCAAAGCAGAACAAGGTGATTACTTATTAGATGGGCATTCGATAAATATGCTTGGAATGAGAAACTTTCGTTCAATGTGTGCAACTGTCATGCAAAATGATCAATTACTAAATGGTTCTTTAATTGAAAATATTTGCTTCTTTGAGCCAAAGCCTGATCTAGATAAAATCACAGAAGCTGTTAAAGGTGCTGCAATATGGCATGAGATTCAAAGCATGCCTATGGGTCTGCATACTCAAGTTGGTGATTTAGGTAGCTCATTGTCAGGTGGTCAAAAACAAAGATTGCTTTTGGCGAGAGCGCTTTACAGCCAACCAGTCATTCTGTTTTTGGATGAAGCAACTAGCCACTTAGATGCGATGACAGAGTTAAAGGTCAATCAATATTTAAAATCAAAAAAAATCACACGGATCAGCGTCGCTCATAGGCAAGAGACAATACAAGCCGCAGATAGAATAATTGATCTCGAAGAATTAATTAAGAACCAAACGTTAGCCCAAGCTGTGTGATTAAATACCACGATAAGAATAACAAAAGGAATAGCTATGAAATTTACATCCAAACTAATCTATCAAGGGTTGATAGGTTTATCTGTCGTTATGCTTATCTCAGGGTGGCAATTAGGGTTTGCAGATAATGCCGAAGTTATTTCAAAAGATTCAGTCACTATCTCTAAAGTCGAGCGCGGTGATTTTTCAATTAGGGTGGATGGTTATGGTTCACTACAATCAATCAATAAGCGGCTTCTTACTGCAACCAGCAATGCTGTGGTAGACGAAATAAAACTAAAAGCGGGTGCTGTGGTTAAACATGACACTGTGATCCTTACTTTAAATAACCCTGAATTAGAAAGTAAGCTGCGCTTAGCATTAGCAAAACTTAAAAATGCCAAGACCCAAAAGCGACAAACCGTATTGCTACAACAACGCGAGATGCTAAATAACGAGTCAAGCGTATCTGAGCTAAAAGCACAATCTGAAATAGCGATGCTACAAGTTGAAGCAGAACGTACATTGGCTAAATCAGGTATTGTTTCAGGGATCAGTGCTAAGAAGAATGAACTCGAAGCCAAGCAGTTATTAAAGCGTATTGACCTTGAAGAATCCAAGCTTGATAAATTAGCACAGATGCAAAAAGAGTCGCTTTCGATTCAAGATGACTTAATAGACCAAGCGCAAGACGAGTTTGATGTCGCCAAATTGATGGTAGAGCAGCTTTCAGTTAAAGCGGGGATGAGTGGTGTTATTCAACGTCTGCCTTTAAGTTTAGGGCAAAGTGTCACTGCGGGTTCTGAACTGGCGCTAATCGGTAGCCTCTCTCCTTTGGTTGGTGAAATAAAAGTACCGCAAATTCAAGCTCATTTAATTCAAATAGGTATGACAGCCCAAATTAGTACTTTGAATGACCAAGTGCGCGGTCAAGTGGTGCGTGTAGATCCTGTGATCAGCGACGGTGCTGTACAAATTGATATTGAACTCGAAGCTTCAGAATTAGACACCATGAAGCCTATGCAGCAAGTCGATGCGACTATTTTTGCCGATGTACAAAAAGATGTGAATTATATAAAACAACCAACAGGTGCAAGCGAAGGTAGCTATGGCTCATTATTTAAACTCACAATGGATAACAGAGCAGTTAAAATTGAAGTGCAATACGGTAAAGCATCAGGCCAACTTATTCAAGTGTTGTCAGGGCTAGAACCTGGCGAACAGGTTATTATTTCCACATTAGATATCCCCGCAGAAACAACAACAATAAAAATTGCTGGTTAAGGAAAAACATGAATACTGAAATTTTAAGAGTTAATAACCTGAGTAAGTCTTTTTCTAATGGTGAGCAAGTAAGTCAAATTTTAAAAGGGATTAGCTTTACCGTATACGACGGCGAGTTTATTTCTATTTCTGGGCCTTCGGGCTGTGGCAAGTCAACACTTCTTAACATTATGGGGCTGCTCGACACCCCTCAAAGTGGTGAGTATTACATTGATGGTTTATTAGTCTCTGATATGGACTCAAACCAACGTGCAAAAGTACGCGGTAATCGTATTGGCTTTGTGTTTCAATCGTTTAACTTAATTGATGAAATGACCGTACTTGAAAATGTTGCGCTGCCACTAAAATACCGTGGTGACTCTTTATCATCACGTCATGCAAGAGCGTTAGATTGCCTAGAAAAAGTAGGCCTCGCTGATAAAGCTGATTTACACCCAAATCAAATTTCTGGTGGTCAGCAGCAACGTGTATCGATTGCGCGCGCATTAGCTGGTGATTCTGGCATCATGCTGGTCGACGAGCCCACTGGTAACTTGGACTCAAAAAATGGCGATGCGATTATGGCATTAATAAAAGACCTTAATCTACAAGGTACAACTATTGTACTGGTTACCCATGACCCGCGTTATGCCAACATGGCTACGCGGAATATTCAGCTAAAAGATGGCACCGTGGTTACCGATAAAAGCGAGTCTAGTACTGATACGGCAGCTAACTTAGCTCAGGTAACTCAACCATGTTAAAAACCGCCTACAGTACATTCAAACGGGCTAAGCAGTACTATTTCACCACGGTTTTTACACTGGCACTTACACTGTCGATGGTGCTTAGTTCATTTAGCTTAGTTGATTTAGTGTTTTTCGCCCCGCTACCTTATCAGCAAGGCGATAACTTATATTTACTTGAAGGCACCATTAACTCTAAAGGCTACTCAGGGCCTGCAAGTAACTCAAAAGTAATGCACTACATTGAAAACGAAAACACCGTTTTTACGGATATCGCTACTTATCATAAATGGACTGATTATAAGCTGCTAGATAAGCCCAGCAGACCCGCAATAGATGTCATACTCGCTTCACATAATTTATTTGATTTACTCGGCGTAAAGCCAAAAATTGGTCGGTTATTTAACAAATCAGAAGCGCTTGGTACCAAGCAAATGTCGGTCGTATTAGGTTATCGTGCTTGGCAAGCTCACTATAAAAGTGACCCTAATATTGTTGGTAAAAAAATACAACTTAATCAACGTCGTTTCACTGTTATTGGTGTCGCTCCCAATGACCTTGTACTACCCAATTACAGTAATATAAATGACGCAATTTGGTTACCTATTGATGCTGATGAAGCCTTTAACCCTAAAACATCTAACGGTTTTATGGGCGCATATAAGAGCGTTGTTAGATTTAAGCCCGCAACCTCAGAGCAAGAAATTAGCAAACAATTAAGTGATTTATCGCTCAAAGGTGCACAGTTGCACGCGCCTAATATTTTAAAAGACTTTACTGTGGATGCGCGTGTTACTGCATTTAGTGAGGCCCTTAGAGGTGACAGTGGGAAGATTGTATTAATGCTATTACTAGGTGTGTGCTTGTTAATGCTCATTGCACTCATCAACCTGTCTAGCATGCAGCTTGCAAAAGCCATTACGCGCATAAAGCCGCTTGCAATCAGCTTTGCTTTTGGCGCCAGTAAAAAACAACTCATTATTGAAACACTAAAACATAATGTTTTACTCATCAGTATTGCGGTGTTATTGGCTCTAACATTTACTCAAATAGGCTTTATGGTTATTCAAAGCTTAGCTGCCAATGCTATTCAACGTTTAGATACGCTGTCTCTTAGCTTTAATACTTTGCTGTTTTCAGCGTTTCTAATCATCAGCATTGCCTCACTTTACTCATTCATAGAGCTCAGTGTTGTTAAAGAAAAAAACCTAATGAGCAGCCTACAAAGCAGCGGAAAAGGAACCGGTAAACAAATGAGTTCTGCCACCAGCCACCTACTGGTTGGTTTGCAAATTTTGTTTTCGTTTTTAGTATTAACCACCGCTAGCCATGTTGTACTTGTTACGCTATCTGAAGCACTTAGAGATAACGGCATTAACACAAAAAGCAAGTACTCACTGACTGTTAATTACAGCAATATTGATAAATCTAGCGAACGTATTAATTTACACAAAGCAATTAGCCAGAGGTTGCTGGCACTTAATTATGTAAGCAGCTTATCTGTCTCGTCCGAAATGAGGCTGCCGAAAACGGTTAACGTCAATCAAATATACAACGAAGCCGGACAGTATATTGCCCAAGCACGTAATAGCTTAGTAACCGCCAATTATTTTACTGAACTTAGCTTAACGATAACAGGTAAAGGCTTTGCCAAAGGAGACGAACAACTCGAAAACCCACCGATCATTATTAATCAACGCCTTGCGGACTTACTTAATAAAAACAGTAATGATGTACTCAATAGTAAGGTGAGTTTTGACAATAAAAAATACTACTCAATAATAGGTATTGTCAGCAACACCTATGTACCGGGCAGCCCTGAAAGTGAAGACTTTGAAGTGTTTACACCTAAAGATTACCCTGGCTGGCGTCAGTTTACGTATTTGATTACTGCTTCAGATGACAATAATGCAATTGCCCGCATTCAACAAGCGGTATTAGAAGTAGACCAACGATTAGACATCAATAACATCGCCTCTTTAACAAGTCTGTTTGATGGTAAAAGACAACGTCATTTAAATGCAGCATGGCTGGCTATTGTATTGGCATCAACATCGCTACTGATGGTGTGTATTGGCATAAACGGTATTGTTAGCTATTTAGTTAAAGTACGCAGATATAGCTTAGGCGTTAAGCTTTCTATGGGGGCTGACAGTTATAGATTGCTAAGAGAAAGCTTACTAGAGCTAATGCAACCCATTACAATGAGCTTAGTGTTAGCTTTTTCGTTGGCATTTTTAATTATAGGCTATTGTATGTCATTACCCGGGGTTGCCCTACCTATAAACTGGTGGTTAACAATGGTCATTTGGTTGGGATTATTAGGTATATCAGTACTTGCCAGCTTTTTCCCGATCCGCCAAACGTTACAGCAAGATCCAATTAAGGCGTTACGAAATGAGTAAATTTTACCTTATTGTAGCGCTATGGTTCCTTGCCCCCTTGCCCGTTGAAGCTATTGAAAAAGAGAATAGTAAGTGGGCAAATCTCATAGAGTCTACGGGGCAAGAAACTATTTCATTGTCACCTGATGGGGAACGGGTTTTATTTTTACACCAAATTAAGTATCCATCTATAGAGTACTTATCTCAGCAGCGCGTACAGTTAGCTGGTCTGGATTTTTATACTAATTTATCGAGCAGAGTTGATACTAAACAATATAGCCACGCTACTTTATTTAACATCTCAAAAAACTCTAGAGAAGAAATTAAGGCAATAGAAGGAGTGATTATCGATTTTAATTGGTCTCCTGATGCTAAAAAAGTAGCTTTTTTAATTCAAAATAACACCAACACACATCTATGGTTACATGATGTAATTAAAAATGATTTTAAAAAGTTAACTAACATCAATTTATCTACAAGCCTTGGCGACAGGCATTTAAGATGGCTACCTGGTGGTCAAGCCATTATCGTCAAGCAGCGAAACTTGCCAATAAAGGCATCTGAATATATACGTAAAAAACCCAATTTATTATCATCAGAGCTGCAAACAGATCAAGGACGGACCTACCAAAGTTTATTAATAAATGACAAGATGAAGAATCAGTTTATATCTATCAATCAAACCAAGTTAGTAAAGGTTGATTTAAATGGTGAAGTTTCTATTTTAACGGGTAGTAGTTTATTTAATTATTTTTCAGTATCTCCTGATGGAAATTATTTACTATATTCTATGCTACCCAATAAACTATCATCTTATTTACCTTATAAAAAATGGGGGCGGTCTTATAATGTCATCAACATAGAAAACCCTATTGCCTTATATAGCTTACCAAATTTAAACGATAAAATTAACCTACCTAAATCCAAAGATAGTGTCCCTATTGGCGCTAGATTGGTGAAATGGCTACCGTCATATGGCTCTACTATCAGCTGGGTAGAAGCGAGCGATAAAGGAGATATGTCTTTACCACAAACATATCATGATCATATTTATAAGTTGGAAAGCCCATTTTTAGGCAATAAAAAATTGATACATCAAGTAACATGGAGAGTTCACGATGTTTTATGGAGTTTATCTGGTGCAGGAATACTTCAAGATTGGCGTTATGAAAGTAAACAGGCAAGAACAACTTTAATTAATGCCCAAACTCCTACGAGTACTTTAATCCATCAAAGAGATTATCGTGATAAATATAATGACTTTGGTGACCCACAAACTTTACGCACACCTGCCGGATATGAAGTTTTAGTTGAGCAAAATAATAACTTATTTTTCTTTTCTTCTGGTCAAAGTAAAAAAGGCATAAGACCAATAGCCAAATATTACAATACATTGAGTAATCTTGATAAAACAATATTTTTAAGCAATGCTGAACATATAGAAATGCCTTTAAGGGTCGCTAATAATACCTTAATAATACAAAAACAAGATAATATAAGCGCACCTCAATATTACGCATTAACGAATAAAGATTTTAAAAAAAAGGTCATACTTTATTCGAGTGAAAATAAAAATGAATTTATTAACCAACCACTTACTATTAGCTACAAAAGAAATGACGGATTAGATCTCACTGGGACGCTACACTTACCTAACAGCTATAATGTATCAGATAAAATTCCTGCTATTTTATGGATTTATCCTGATGAATTTAAAAATAAAAAACTTAGCCAACAAAATACAGTACGAACGAATTTATTTAGAGAATTTGATCCACTAAGTCCACTGGTATTTCTACATGACGGTTTTGCCGTTTTCGAATCTCCTTCAATGCCAATCACATCATTTGATGGAAGCGAACCTAACGATGACTTTATTAATCAAATTCATTTGAATGCCAAGGCTGCAGTAGATGCTTTAGAGAAAACGGGTCGTATTGATGTGCAGAAATTAGCCGTTATGGGTCACTCTTACGGGGCTTTTACAGTAGTAAACTTACTTGCGCATACCGATCTATTCAAAGTTGGTATTGCACGAAGTGGCGCTTATAATAGAACCCTAACACCCTTTGGGTTTCAGGGAGAAAAACGTAATCTATGGCAAGCAAAGGAAACATACATTAATATATCGCCTCTAATTTACGCAGATAAAATAAATGAACCATTATTATTAGTTCATGGTGAAAGCGATCAAAACTCTGGCACCTACCCAATGCAGTCAATGAGAATGTATCAAGCATTAATTGCTAATAAAAAAACAGCTCAGCTAATTATGCTCCCGTATGAAGGGCATACCTATCAAGCTAAAGAAAACTTATCTTATTTGCTTACACACCAATCTGAATGGATGAAGAAGTGGCTCAACACTTCAAAATAACATGCTAAAACAATTTAATTCAATTACTAAAGAGTTACTTGAAAAGCGCAAAGCCGCTCATGAAATCTGTCGCTTATTTAATAAAAGCCCAAGTAAAGGTAATTTAAAGCGTATTAAAGGGCTATTTGCGCAATGCGGGGAGGGTGTAATTATTGAAGCTGGGTTTCATTGTGATTATGGCTCGCAAATGCAAATTGGTGATCGTACTTTTATAAACATTAATTGCACTGTATTAGATGCACCAATAATTGAAGGAGTCATTACCATTGGCAGTGATTGCTTAATTGGCCCTAATGTACAGCTATTAGCGGTATCTCATGCAGTTGAGCCCAAACAAAGACTACAGAAAGAAAACTTTGCGGCCCCAATAACTATAGGTAATAACGTATGGATTGGCGCAGGAGCTATTGTTTTATCAGGTATTACCATTGGCGATAATAGCGTGATTGGTGCCGGCTCGGTAGTCACCAAAGACGTAACCGCTAATACCGTGGTTGCAGGAAATCCAGCACAAAAAATACGTGATATTTAATAGTCACACAATCTTTATGACGAAAAGTTAATACTGTGTTATTTTTAGTTTAACAAAAATGCAACTCGTACTTAGTGATGTTTCTAAATATTGTTTTTATTATATTTTTACTTTTTTCTTATCCGATATCGGCGAGTGTTTGTGAGCAAAATAAATCGGTTGATATAACGAGTGATATTTTAACCTGCAAGCAAAAAATCAGTAAACTCAAGCCACACTCAACTGCATCATTTGAGGCTAAATTAGAATTAGCTGTACTGTATAGACAAGCTGGTGATTTAGCCTTAGCAAACTCAGAGCTTGAGCAACTACTTAGCCAAAGTTTAAGTATTTCACAGCAATATCATGTAACGCGACAACTCGGTATTAATGCATACAGGCAAAGAGGTTATATTCAATCTCTTACTTATTTTCATAAAACACAAAAGCTTGCTACGCAGTTAAAAAACTTAAGTTATGAAGGTCAAACATCGAATGATCTTGCTAATATATATCAAGCGCTTGGAGATTTAGACACCGCTTTAACTTTATTTTTAAACAGTTACGACATTGCTAAGCAATTAAACGACTTAAAACGCCAAGCCGTTACTTTAAATAATTTAGGTAATATATCGCGAGATATTAATCAATTAGATGATGCTATCGTGTCATTTCGACAAGCACATTTACTGCATACACAACTTGGCAATCAAACAAAGGCAAACCATACGCTGATAAGCTTAGCTGAAGTGTTTTTTAAAAAGTTACAGTTTGATAAAGCGATAAACCTTATAAACACAACGCTCACGCAGTTAAATAATAGTGGTGCGCATACTCAAGCTTCACGTGCCTACTTACTACTCGCTGAAATCGCTTTAGCTCAAAATAAACTTAATGAGGCACAAAAATGGCTCGCAACACAAAAACGTACCCGTAGCCTTATTCAAAATGACAAAGTCGACCAACGGGCGCTATTAATAGAAGCAAAACTAAAACAACTAGAAGGTAATGACACTGAAGCGCAAGTGTTATTAAAACAAGGGTTAGCTAAAAACCACAATCAAAACAGCCAACTAACAGAGCTATTTTACATCGCACTCGCTCAATCACAACAACAATCAAAACAATACCGTGATGCGCTAAGTACGCTTGAAGATTACAATACAATGTTACGCCAAAATCGAGCTGATACGGCCAATCTATACCAGCTACGCTTGAAGCAAGCCGATATTCTCCCAAATAAGCCACAACATAACTATTTAACTCTTTATAATATATTAGCGGTATTTAGTGCCTTTATAGTAGGCGTGTTGCTCAGCTATAAATATTTAGCACAAACAAGCAAACCTCTAAATACAGTGAACAACGCCGCCCCCAACGAAGCTATCGACACAGAGCAAGACACTCGCCAATTAATTGTAGAAGTCATGACGCTATCGCTGAGTATTTGGGAACAAACAAGCTCAAAAACAAGAATTGAGCTAGCAGAAGAAAGTAAAATGTGGAAAGTAAACATTGATGATGGTCGGCTGCGGGTGCGAACCTTAGAGCGTTATTTAGCGATTAAAACACTGCCTAAAAAACCTCGCTGGCATAATATAATAAAAACCGCACATTATGTTATTAACCACTGCAACGAAGAACATGAAGATATACATAAACTAAAGCAACAAATACAAAAGCTTGAAATACTTGCTAAAGCCTCACCTCACTATTTAACCTGAACTCTGGTTAAGAGATTTACTAACATATTGAATCATGGTGATATTTAAATTTATTTTCTCTAGCCAAAGATTTTCAGTGAAAACAAGGCGAATTTACGCGTCAATAGCTGGCCTATTGCAAGTAAATTCAACGCAGTTAGCGCTGAAAATAGCTGCTAGAGATAGATTTATTATCCAGAGTTCAGGTTACTTAACCTGAATCAGAATTAGAATTAAAAAGCACAAGGTATCACTTATATCACCTCGTGCTACGGTTTAACTATTTTGCTGTATCACAGATATAACACGCTAATGTAACGCCCATGCTAGCTTTAAATTTTTGATGGTGCTCGTCCCCTTTAAATTCGTAAGGGCCTTCAAAGCGAGTAAATATTTGCATATCTGGGTTTAATGTATTATCAAAACGCATCATATTTGAGTGTAACGACTCACACATATTGTTTCCCATATCGTAAGCTAAGCGCCAATCATCAAACTGACCACAATCTAACATTGGGCTTTCTCGACCTGATGCAGAAAGTCTTTTTTCCGTACACCCACTACTTGTATCACTTTTTAAAAATGAAAACGTTCCTGTCGATATTTTCATCGAAGCGAGCAATATTGTTTGCTTTTTAGGGCAGTTTTGCGCGTTAACTTGAAGTTCTTCTTGCAGCATTTTTGCACTATGAGCATGCGCAAAGGTTGTTAGTAACAGACTTGATATTAAAATTGTATATTTCATTATATTTACCTCCATTTATTTACTTAATCCTATTGTTGATGCTGTATTTACATACCTATTAAATACAAAACCAACTCAAAAAGTGTGCATCAAAGAGAGGTAAATCACACTTAAAATCATGGGGCAATTGGGTAAAAACGGGTAAATTTATTTTTAAGTTACTGTATTTAAGAATATATACATTTATTCAATTCAAAAAATAATGCCCAGCATGTTTACACCCCCTTACTTTTCTCACTTTTACCTAACTCGCCCCCTGCTGACCCTGCTAATTCCTTTCGTGATGAAAATAAACAAGCAATATAAAAGGGCACATTATTTGTGCTTATTTATTATTTATGGAGGAATAAAAATGAAACGTACATTAATGACACCACTTGCTTTAGGTTCTCTTGTGTATATGGCAATCATAAGTACCACTGCATTTGCAGGTACTGTTGAAAATACCAACCACCGTACTACCGCTTTAGAAAATGATTATGGTGCAATGGCACCTGCTCAAGTTAGTAAACAAACTTGGCAGACTATTTCAGCGTGGTCTACTGACTCGCTTTCTTTGCTTGATTTTATGGCTGAAAACGATGAAGAAGCGGTACTCAATCATTATATTGAAAAACTAACAGCAACTTATCAGGCCGAAGAAATCTTAAGCCAAATAAAAGAGATAGACGTAAATGCGCTTGATTTATGGTCTACGGTGCTTGCTGATCACTCACCAGAGGACAGCTATTACCTTGCACGCTACCTTATACAATATAAGCCGGCTCTTTTTAAGCAATGGTTAACAATGCAAAAAATGGTTTCGTTAGCTGAGTTTGTCGAAATAAACAATCCACGATTATTTGAAGCGTGGTTTGAAAATTACGCAGCGCCTAAGAAAAAAGGGCTCTCTGTTTTAAGCTATAACAAGGAAATGGATCCAACTACTTATAATGAAATTAAAGAGTTATTAAATAAAGATGCAAAGGGTGGTCCAAAGTCAGCCTGTGCCTGCCAAATGGTAGTGCCAAATACAGGCTCTGGTACTGTGGTAACAAATTACCCTTCAACCCCATCATCACCTGCACCTGAAACGTCTAGTGACAATAAAGGAATGTCTAAACACGGACTTAACTTTACCAGTACTGCTTACGGCGCATTTCATTCAGGCGATGGTGAGCGTTGGTCAAAACATAAAGCGTATGGCTACGACAACACAATAAGTCATAACTCTACTGAGTTTTCGGTAAAAATGCTGTGTGCCGATAAAGCGGGTTTTGATTGTAATCAAAGTAATTCATGTTCAGGAAACTTAGAAGTTAGAGGCACTTATGCCTCGCGCTTCCATGTAAAAGGGACCGCAAAGCAAATTTGGTCAAAAGCCACTAATGCACACTCTGCCGATGGCGCAAAGTTTGCCGTTGATTTACCTGGTTCTGCTCCTGAGATTGTATTGTTTAATAAAGCCGGTGGTGCAGCAATGAGCTTTAACACTGGATGGGATATTAACTCGGTGCTGGGCACTATAAAAGCAGCTTTAGGTATTACTGCTGCAATAGTGAATGACAATGCGGGTAGCTTACTCGATGCACAACTTGCCAGTGATTTAATTACTAATATTGCAGGCATAATTACCCGTTCGGGTAACGAAGCGAGCGTAAATTCGACAATGCGAGCTCGATTTGATTCATCTGACGTAAGTCCATTTTTGTTGCAACCCAACGAAGTTTACCACTTCACGCTCGACTCAGAAGCCCACGTTAAAGCACGAGGTTATGGCGGTTATTCTGATAGTCATTTTGAGTTTGGTAGCTCTGGCGCTGTAATGTATGCCGCTAACCACTTTACTTGTGGCACAAATGTTACCGCCCCCATGCCTACCGGTTTATGGTTTTATGCCAGCCAGTCAGGTCCTGATAACACCGCATCTCTTCGTAGTGATGTAGAAAATTGGCTATCTATTCAGCTCAATCAGGGTGTTAATGCTTCGCAGCAGCAAGGGGTTGTATATTAAGCACTGCAATCGAACTTATAAAGGGTAGGTGTTTCCTACCCTCTTTTGTATGTTTAAAGCAAAGGAATCATCATGAAAAAACTACTTACACTTTTTATCACTGCACTTACAATAACAGCAAGTATGCATTGTGTTGCTATAGCAAAACAATTTGATACAAGCACACTACCCGTACTATTTTATGCAAACCAAGAGAGCTATTTAGCTCAAACACCTTGGTTTAATTTTGCGTATCAGCAACGCAAAATACAACTACAAACTTGTAAAGAAGAAGCGTGTGTTCAACGTTTACAATTTTTAGAACTCCAAGAAGGCGATCAAAGCCATCAACATAATAATGGCTCCGCTTTTTTAGGTAACGCCGATAAAACACACACTTCAAACACTTACTCAAAGCTTAAGTTAGGCCAAAGTAATCACAATACGTTGCATGTTAGCGGTAACCAGCGGCGTATTCTTTTTTCTTTTGAGATCACTGAAAGAGGCACTCCACTTCAATTTAAATTTGAAGACGAACAGGACTCTTTCACCTCAGAAAATCAACAAGCGCTTATTCGCTCATCTAAGTTATGTATATCAAAGTGTGAAACAACATGGCAGGCATTCAGCGTAGATAAGGAGGGTCAATACACTCCAATAACTTTCCACCAGCAGGCGCAAGATCAGTGGGTTGTTAAAGAATTAGATAACACTATTAGAATTGAATTAACCGCTTTATTTGGTCAATATTCGGCGCCCTTACATCAGTATCACAACGAGGAAGTGTCGTTTTCAAGCTATCAAATAAATGACAAAGCACTTATAAATACACAGAGTCATGATCAACAAAACCAATATATTTTTGAGCAAACAAAAGTAATTGGTTTAAGTGGGCACACATGGGTTTTGCAGCAAGGCAATACACTGCAATTAACCGATAACCACGCTAGCATTTTAAAATCTCGCAAACTATCAACTTGGCATATAAAAAAATTGCTAAATAGCTATATATCAAAGCATCGTGTTTATTTGTTAGCCCAAGTAAATGAGCAATATCAAACCCCACCTGCAAAGCAAACCGTGATAGCCCAATACCCCAAGCAAAAACAAAGTAAAATGCGCCCGGTAGTACTCTATGAGTTCGATTTAGCGCTTAACTTAATATCTAGCACCACACTCTATTTGCCTGAAAGTGAACTACCGTATGCACAAATAACACTTCAGTCGTGGGGAGTATTGGTAGGCACAGGTGAAGCCGCTGCTGCATCGGTTAATCACACTTATCAAAGCAACCAGTCATCTGCAAATATGACAAACTGCCCAATGATAAATAACGGTTATGGTTATGGCTTATTATGCTGGAAAGCATTAAACAACCCAGCTATAAATTATACACCTAGTGCAGCTAGTAGCATGATCCCAGTAACGGTTGTCGACAATACAACGCCAAACCTACTTAACCAACTGGAGGCAAACCAACATGGAATAATATTCGATAATAGCGGCACTCCTGTTGACCCTGGCGGCTCATGGACACATGCAGATAACGTTGCAATAAATAAAGAAGACTTAGGCTTATCAATTGCGATGTATCATCAACGTTGGCATTCACCTGTCGCGGCAAATATTATTTTCCCAGCAGGTAGCTCTTCTCGTCCTGTTATGTTTAGAGCTGTAGAATATTCTGCAGTAAATACCAGCAACCTCCCACACAATGTTTGCAATCAGTTTGCTGCTAGTTCTGGCTACCCTGAATACCAAGCCGCTGATGCATGTATGACGCAAGCAAACTTTGGCCTATTTAGTTTAGAAAGTCTGAAATTTGATCGCTGGCAAGGAGGAAGTTACCATCCCGATCAAAGCGTAAGCGGCAATGATAATAGCTGGTTTCCGTGGTTTACTAATTTTGTGGGTGATCCTCCTGTCGAAGAAGCTTTTACAGCTGAAGCGGTCCATGAAATGGTGGCTCGTATGCGTATTAACGCTGCAAATATTGGAACTTTAATACAAGATTCATACATTGACGGGCACTTGTATACCCAAGCACATGTACCAGGGTATTACATTCCGTATCAATAAACTTTACGATACAAAAAAGGGTTAGTGTGTTCACTAACCCTTTTTTAATTCACGGAGCTTTATTTACTCATAACGTAAAGTAAGCGATGGCCGTGTGCTTGCAGCTTTAAATGCAAGGCTTGCAACCGTGAGCCAAGTAATTACTGCAACACTAAGGGCTGCAATTAAATAAACCCACAGCGCTTGATCAACACGCTCATTAAAATTAGCGAGCCAATCGCCCACCAGCCAATAGGTTAATGGGTATGCAATGGCTACACTCACCAACACTAAAATTAAAAACTCTTTTGCCAGTAGGTTCATAATACTAATACGTGATGCGCCAAGTACTTTGCGTACCGCCACTTCTTTTTGGCGACGAATTGTGGCAAACGAAGCTAAACCAAATGTACCTAAGCAGGTTAAGAATACCGCAAGGCCCGTAAAAATAAGTACTATAAAAGAAACACGCTCATCAGCTTTTAAAACCGCTTTATAGTTTTCAGCTAGTAGGTTTATTTTTGGCTCATAAATATTAGACACCTCAGCCAAGGCTGCGATCACTTCTTGCTTTATAGCTGGGAGCTTATGCAAATTAACTGTTAAAATCACTTCAGATACCGGTGCTAAATAGTTAAAGCCACATAAAAACATAATGTTAGAATTTGCATTTTGTGCATTACCAATTTTTACATCTTTTACAACACCGACAACCCGCATATCCACATTACGCCCTGTGTCTTTAATTGTTTGTCCAACAATATCAGCCACATTGCTATAACCAGCCTGCTTGGCAACGGTTTCTGTAATAATTGTACCCACCGTTGTAACTCCGTTTGCTCGCGTCGCCCAGTCTGAGGAAAACTCACGGCTAAAGTCTCTACCAGCAATGAGCGTAAGGCCTAGCCCTTTTACGACATCAAAACCAGAACCTATCACAGGGGTTATTCCACCTGATGATTCTCCATTGGGCCAAGTTGGCTGTAATGTATTATTAATTGAAACGGTTAAACGGGTATCAATAATCGTTGCTTGCTCTACGCCATCAATAGCCGTCAAGCGATTAATGAGTGCGCTAGGCTGCTGCGTAAATACCGATTGCACAGGCAACTCTGAAACCACTAAGCGTTGCTGTGTTTGATAACCCAAAGGAAGACTTTGTAAGTGAGATAATTGGTTTAATAACGTAATCGAGGCAATGATCAGGCCTATTGCCAATGAAGCTTGTAGGGTTAATAAACTTTTACGCACCCAAGTAGCTGTACTGCCTCGTTGTAAATCGCCACTTAATACTCGTTTAGCGCTAAATGATGAGATAAACAATGCAGGGTACAAACCGGCAAGTATGCCTACAGCAATCACCACGCTCATAATACCCAAACCAAAGGCTGAAAAATAAATTACGACTAGCTCACGATCGACTAACTGATTAAAGCTCGGTAATAACAGCTCTACTAATACACATGCAGTAATCATCGACAATAACGCAACCAACATAGACTCAGCTAAAAATTGCGTTACTAACTGCCCTTTACTTGCGCCAAGCGCTTTACGCACCCCAACTTCTTTAGCACGCCTTGTGGACTGCGCCACCGTCATATTGATAAAGTTAAAGCCCGCAATTAAAATAAGCAACACACTCAAACCCGCACAAATCATTACGACTTGCTTTGCGCCACCCGCTTTCATTTCAAATGGTGATTTGGCTATTAAATGTAAGTCTAATAGTGGGTGAAATTCAATGGCAATTTGCCCCGCCATTTGCCCATTAAAGTATTGTTTAGAAAGTGTATCCGCAAGTGCGATTGGATCGGCCTGTGGCGCTAAACGCATATAAACGTAGCTACTATTCATCATAAGGTTGCTCGGGTCATGTTTTACATACACTAGGTTTTTAAATGCAAAGTGAGTATTGCTTGGTAAATCCGCAAACACCGCCCGTACAGTATATTGCCCTTGTTCGTGCTGTAGCGTATTACCAATAACATTCACAGAACCAAAAATACGCAGTGCTTCAGACTCACTCAATGCTAGGCTACCAGGTGTACTCATAGCATTTTTTAAATCGCCAGCCAATGTGTTCATATTGATAAAATTCTCAATATTTGGAGTTGCTCCATATAAATCGCTGAGCTTAAAACCCTGATCGCGATATTGTACGTCAACCATCGCCTCTCTAGTCATCGACACCATAGTCAAACCAAAGACTTCTTCCACTTGGCTATACTCGACTGCCTTCGCTCCTTGTGAATAATTGAAGATTGGGATCACAAATAAGCCCAACTTCGAGAAGTCTTGGCCTACGCGGTAAACACGTTCAGCATGTGGCTGCTGACTATCGTAAGACAGCTCATTTTGTGCGAACAACGCTACTAAAATAGCTGAAGCTAAGCCAATACTTAAACCTAATACATTTAAAATAAAATGTTGTTTTTGCTGTTTGAACGAACGCAGCGCTGTAATAAAGTAACTTACAAACATGTTATGCAACCTCCACCGTTTGCTGTACGTTATTTGCTTTATCAAGCATCACTTGGCCATCAAGTAGGCGTACTAAACGATCTGCGTAATTACCCTCTTTATCAGAGTGCGTAACCATAATTACCGTGGTGCCTTCTTTATTTAATTCGCGGAGCATTGCCATTACTTCATCACCATTTTTTGAGTCTAAATTACCCGTTGGCTCATCGGCTAAAATTAGCTTAGGGTTAATCACCAAAGCTCGCGCTACTGCCACACGCTGCTGCTGACCACCCGATAACTGTTGCGGTAAATGATCGCCTCGATGATCAATACCCACTCGCTTTAAAATGGTTTCAACACGCTCTTTACGCTCACTTTTTGAAATTTTTTGATATTGCAAAGGCAGCTCTACATTTTGATAAACTGTCAATTCATCAATTAAGTTAAAGCTCTGAAATACAAAACCAATCGAGGCTTTACGTAACTCTGCTAATTGTTTTTCGCTATAACCTGCAATGTCAGTACCTGCAAACTCAAAGCTTCCACTCGTTGGCGAATCTAACATGCCTAAAATAGATAATAAGGTTGATTTACCACAGCCAGATGGGCCCATAATTGCTAAAAAATCACCTTCTTTTACGGTTAGAGTAATATTACTTAGTGCAGTTGTTTCAACATCTTGAGTACGAAATACACGGCTTAAATTAGTTAGTTTAATCATTATTGTTATCCTTAAAATTGTAGTTGTTGTGCTTTTTCGAAGTTGCTGTAGCTTGAGGTGATCACTTGATCTCCTGCTTTTAGCCCTTCAAGCACTTCAAAATAATGTTGATTTTTTTTACCTAAACGAATATCACGGCGCAGTGCTTTATCACTACCTTGCTCAATTACGTAAACCCAATTACCACCCGAGTTTGTGAAAAATGCGCCTCGATTAAGTAATAAGGCATCGTTTTTATTGTTGCCAAGCATTAACTCAAGGTCGATGCTTTGGCCACGCTTAATACTTTTAGTGTTACTGGGTAAGTCCACTTCGATTTGAAATTGAGACTGCTGTACGCGGCTATCGATTTTGCTCACTTTGGCAGTAATAGCGTCATCATCAAGTTCAATCATCACAGCCATATCGCGCTGCACCTGATTTAAGTAAAACTCATCAAGACGTACCACTAATTTATACTCGTTGGGAATATCGATTTGTCCGAGTCGTGCGCCGCTGCTTTTTGATTCGCCAATTTCTACATCAAGCTCACTTAAATAACCTGATACCGGTGCTTTTACTAATAAGTTATCGAGGTTTCGACGAGCAAATTGAAGGTTTTTCTCGAGCATTTTAGCGCTGTCTGACAGCTGTGCAACTTGCACTTCACGTATTGATTTTTCTTGCTTTTGACGCTCAAGCGTTAGCTCCTTGCGAGCATGGTAATAACTTAAATCTTCCTCAAGTTCGGCTAATTTATCTTGCGCCAACACCCCACTTTTAACTAATGGTTTAGTTTGTTTTAAACGGCGTGTTAAATGCGTAATCTTTAACTCTATTTCTAATAAGTCTCGGCGTAAGTTTAAGCGACTGGTTTCCATATTCATTTGCGTATTACGTAAAAAATTAAGCTGCTCTGTTACTTGAGCCTCACGGCCCATAACATCAAGTTGCAAGTTAGTATTACTCAAGCGCACCAAGGGTTGGCCTGCTTCTACAAATTCGCCTTGCTCTACCAAACGCTCCTCAACTTGGCCACCGGCGATAGTATCAAGATAAATACTGGTTTTTGGCACCACTTGACCGCGTAAGCTCAACGCATCTTTAAATGCACCTTGTTTAACTGTGCTAACCGTAAGGCTGCCAAGCTCAACATTTTGGCTACGACCTGTATCGCTAGTTTGCGTAAAGCCATACGCAGCCGCCGCAACACCTAAGGCCATCGTTGCAAAGATGAATTTTTTAAAATACTTTTGAGTAAATGAGCGTTCTATTTTCTTATCCATGTTGCCGCCTTGATACAGGTTTAATTTAACTAATTACCTATTGCTATTACAAAGCGTATGCCAACTTTAATTATTCTTTAATTACAACAACTTGAATAACTCCTTATACAGATAGATATTTTAGGTGTCCGTTTATAGAACACTTTTTATTTTAATAAGCGTCCATTTATGGACACTGTTCCTTTTTTGTTTTAGGCTAAATAAAACTCTATAAAAATAAAAACCATGAAACACACAGGCTCAATTTTAATTGTTGACGACAATCCCGATATTCTCATTGCAGCACGCTTGCTATTAAAGCAACACTATCAAAGCGTCAAAACTACTGATAACCCCTTTGATATTGCAGGCATTATTAGCAAGCAACGAGAAAGCGATCAGCCCATTGACGTGATTTTATTGGATATGAACTTTAGCCAAGATTCGATTAGCGGCAAAGAAGGGTTTTATTGGCTCAAAAAAATCATTGAGCAAGACGCCAATATAGTGGTGCTACTGATGACCGCTTACAGTGATATTCAGCTTGCGGTGGATGCCATTAAAGCGGGTGCCTCTGATTTTATTGCTAAACCTTGGCAAAATGAGCAATTACTTGGCGCGGTTGCTGCTGCGTTCTCGCACGCAAAAGACAAGCAACAAGTTGGTAAACTTACTCGCCAAAAGCACGGCCTAAACCAAGCACTAAATACGCCTTCGTTTAAATTTTTAGGGCAAAGCGCAGCAATGCAGCAAGTATTTAATACCATTGAAAAAGCCGCAAAAACCGACGCAAATATATTAATCACTGGCGAAAGTGGCACAGGAAAAGAGCTCACCGCTCACGCAATTCATCAAGCAAGTATGCGTAGCGAACACACCTTTATGAGTGTAGATATGGGCGCAGTGGCGCAAAACCTGTTTGAAAGTGAGCTATTCGGCCATAAAAAAGGCGCGTTTACTGACGCTAAAGCTGATCGAATTGGTAAATTTGAACTTGCCCAAGGCGGCAGTTTATTTTTAGATGAGCTAGGTAACCTTCCGCTAGAACATCAAGCTAAGTTACTCTCCGCATTGCAAAACCGCCAAGTAACTCCGATCGGCGGCAGTAAAACAATTGATATTGATATTCGCCTCATTTGTGCCACTAACGATAATCTTGAGCAAGCCGTCGTCGACGGTCGCTTTCGTCAAGACTTACTGTATCGTATTAATACTGTTGAAATTAGATTACCTGCCTTACGTGAGCGCAGTGATGACATTCCATTACTAGTAGATTATTACCTAAATCATTTTTCACAAAAATACAAACGCGACTTAACCATTGCGGCAGGTGATATGACATCACTTTGCCAATACTCATGGCCGGGCAATGTGCGTGAGCTAGCCCACGCCATAGAGCGCGCGGTAATATTAAGTGAAGGCGAAAATCTTGATGTGAGTTCAGTGGTTGGTAATACTACAAGTAACGTCAATAGCACTAATAACCCAATCGAAAATAATAATGCATACGATACTTTTGATTTAGAGGCACTTGAACAACGCACTGTTCGTGCAGCCCTTACTCACCACCAAGGCAATGTGAGCCACGCTGCCAAAGCGCTTGGTTTAACGCGCGGTGCTATGTATCGCCGCCTTGAAAAGTATGGATTATAAAGATGCGACCTTATTTTTCCCTCGGATTTAGCCTAGTCGCATTAAGCAGCTGTAGTGCATTACTGTGCTACTTACTTATTAATAAGGGTTTCTCGGCAACATTATTGTTAGTCGTCTTGGTTAGTATTGCCTTGAGCGCCCATATTTTCACACTATTTACTCGCCAACAAAAACAAGCTGAAATAGTTATTCGCGCACTCGCTAATGGCGATAGTACGCTGGGTCTTAGCCAGTATCACCCAATGCGCCAGCAGTTCGATCAAGTAAAAGCACAAATGCAAACCGCACGCTTTAATGCCGAGCAACAAGCTCAATTTTTACAAGCATTACTCATTCATGTCGATTTGGCTGTGTTGGTGTCTGATAACAGTGGCCAAGTGATTGAATCAAACCCCGCTGTAAGTAAGCTTTTAGGTAAAAACGTTAAGCACTTGAGTGAATTAGGCGCTGTGGGTGATCTTCTTTTAAAAGCCGATCGAAACGTACGTAATACCCTGCATTGGCAAACAGGTGAACAACAAGATACATTATCAATTGCACTCAGTATCGCCGAAATTCAAGGTAAAGTTCGCCGCGTTGTCAGCATACAGTCTATTCACGACCAATTGCAGTTAAAAGAGCAGCAGGCCTATAAGCGCTTAACTAAAGTGCTAACTCACGAAATAGCGAATTCTATAACGCCACTTTCATCACTCGCTAACACGTGCACCACTTTATTACCGCAAACGCTGTGCTTTGATGAGCTTGAAGATAAGCAAGACTTACAACTCGCACTCACTACACTTGCGTCTCGCACTGAGCATTTAGGTGATTTTATAGCACGCTTTCGTCAAGTAAGTAGCTTACCTACACCTAAATTAGCGCCTTATAATTTAGCTAGTGTGCTCACACAAATAGTTGCATTACATCAGCAGCAAGCACTTAGCCAAGGCACTACTTTTGAGCTTAATATTAATACCCAACAATTAGTGATGCTCGACAATAGCCAAATAGAACAAGTACTGGTTAACTTAGTAAAAAACGCACTTGAAGTACTCGCTACAAGCCAACAACATAACGCGCAAAATCCTAATAAAACACCAACGATTCAACTCACCCTCGCACAAAATCACGCACAACAGCTTTACATTGAAGTCAGCGATAACGGACCGGGTATTGCTGAACATGTTATTGATATGGTGTTCGTGCCCTTTTTTACTACCAAACAACAAGGTTCGGGTATTGGTTTGAGCTTGTCGCGGCAAATTATGCTCAACCACGGCGGTGATTTGGTTTATGTACAAAAACCACAAGGTGCATGTTTTAGGTGTGTGTTTGGGTGAGTAATCAGTAGATCGTCGTTCACAGCAACAACATAAAGTAGCAACACTCTAGCAAGCTACTTTACGCGCTAAAGCACGTCCTACGTGTAGGTCGTCATTTATGGCGACAATACAAAGCAGCTTAACCCTACAGCAAACTACTTTACGCGCTAAAGCACGTCCTACGTGTAGGTCGTCATTTATGGCGACAACACAAAGTAGCAACCTTACAACAAACTTCTTTACGCGCTAAAGCACGCCCTACGTGTAGGTAGTCATTTATGGCGACAACACAAAGCAGCTTGACCCTACAGCAAACCACTTTACGCGCTGAAGCACGCCCTACGCGTAGGTCGTCATTTATGATGACAATACAAAGCAGCAATCCTACAACAAACTGCTTTACGTGCGAAAGCACGTCCACTGTAGGTCGTCATTTATGGCGACAATACAAAGTAGCTTAACCCTACAGCAAACTACTTTACGTGCGAAAGCACGTCCTACGTGTAGGTCGTCATTTATGGCGACAAATACCTACAAATATACTGAATTCCAAAAAGGGTAATCACCAAGCTTGTTAACTATGCTACGCCTTAAAGGGTTCGCTGCAATGTACCTTGCTATTTCAATTCTATTTTCTTCTTCTCGTAAAGCATGATCATAATACGCAGGCTGCCACACACTTTGACGAAAACCACGAACCTTATTTACTCGCCAAGATGATAGCCCTTTTAAATGACCAACCACATTGCCTAACTTAGCCCCTTTAAGCTGTAATAAACCATGAAAGTGATCAGGCATAAGAACCCATGTTAACCAGCGGCACTGGTGACTAAATTCATTATCAGCAATACATTTGCAAAAAGTATTGGCAAGCTCATAGTCACTAAATATGTTCTGCCTATTCTGGCACGTGATAGTAATAAAATATTCGCCGGACTGAATTGATACTCGCCCTTTTTTTAAATCACTCCAACTCATCCAAAACTCCCTCTTCTAAACAAAGTTTCATTTAAAAAGGTAGCTCAGTTATCCCAAGGATGCCTGCTGTAGGTCGTCATTTATGATGACAATACAAAGTAGCAACCCTACAGCAAACTTCTTTACGCGCTAAAACACGTCCTACATGTAGGTCGTCATTTATGGCGTCAACACAAAGTAGCTTAACCCTACAACAAACCACTTTACGCGCTAAAGCACGCCCTACATGTAGGTCGTCATTTATGGCGAAAACACAAAGTAGCTTAACCCTACAACAAACTTCTTTACGCACTAAAGCACGTCCTACATGTAGGTCGTCATTTATGGCGACAAATTAAGATATTAAAATCAAAAACTAACTTTTTAACCCTAACTCAATTCTTAACTTTTCAATATCTTTATGTTGCTCAAAAAAGCTCACAACAGCCTGAATCTGTTGCAACTTTTCGCCTTCAAAATTATCGGTTAAGTAATCTTTAATCTCTCTAAAGCCCCACGTTAATTTCATTTCCGTTGGGATTGCATTTAAGGCAATAAACACCTCTTCAATCGATTTATCGTCAAGTAAAAAGCGGATAAACTGCATTACGGCTAAGTGCTGTGGGTTCTCTGAGTATTTTTCTACCTCTGCAACAAGAGTAAGGACTTGTTCTGGCGTTTCATCAAGTAAAGCCTGTTCAGCTATATTTACTCTTGAATTAGCTATAGTTTTTTGAAACTCTTCATTCGATGAACCTTTGAAATGCTCAATCAAGGTTATAAAGCTGTTTAGTGCATCATCAAACTTGCCTTGCTGACCATAAGTAATGCCTTGATTATACATCGCTCTAGCCACCTCAATTTGAATCTCTTCATTCGAAGAGTCTTTGAACTGCTCAATCAAAGCCGCATAGCTGTTGAGCTCGTCATCAGACCTGCCTAGTCTTACATAAGTAACACTTTGGTTCATCAGTGCGATAGCATAAAGTTCGGGCTCTTCTTTTTGGTCTAATAACTGCAGTACCTTTGTCCAAGCTTTTGACGCATCATCGTATTCATTATTTTCAAATGCACTTAAACCAACTTTTAGCTGAAGCCCCTGTAGGAGGTTTGTTGTGTTTATTTAAGCCTTTATCTGCCTCTCCTTTATTTGAAGTGACAATCCTTTTACTTTCTTCTATGAGATCATGCTCAACCTTACTCAGTGCAGCTCTCGCTTCTGTTGCTAACTTTTCGGCTCGATCTTTTAACTCTAAGCTGACTTTTTCGAGCTCAACTTTGGTCTCCGAAATTAATTTACCCTTATTATCTTCTAACCATTGCAGCATATGACTATCTGAAGCTGTATTAGCAGCAAGTTTGGCTTCGTAAACAGCTCTATTTTTTGCACTAAAGCCGAGCGCGATTGCAGCAACCGTGATAATCAAACCAAAAAAAGTGAATATCCCACCCCAAATATTAGTGTTACTTGCAATATCACTTATCCGCCCATCAAAACCAGTAAATTGACTAGCTTGTAGTTTATCTTGCGCTTCGAGTTGAGATTGGAATCTAGATAGTTGAATTGTTAGCGCTTGCTGCGCTGCTTCTAGGGCTTTAACATCATTTCCGAGTGTTTTTGTTGTTGTAGTTTTTCATCCAAACTAGCAAGTTGGCTGTGCATACTAAATAATTGCTGGTATACAAATCATGACTATTTTGCGTATTAAGTAACGAAGGAACTATATTTACAGGAGGTGCGACTTGTGTGGCTGCGACAATATTTACGTTCAGCAAAGTCGATAAAAATAAAAAAAGTAAGATTAAACGCATCCATCATCCCTAAAAAACAAGCCCGCTTGGCCAATACTAAATCGATAAATTATTGTAACCCTATTAATTTAACTGAGTTTAACAATACATACCATCTAAAATACTCACCTGTAAAATAGTTTAAACGGGTGATTATAGCGCTGTTTATAACATTCCCTATGTTAAGCTAACCGGCTTTTAGCTAGCTGCATTTATATTACGGAGTAGTTTTTACGTGTTTTTAAATCGATATATCGGCATTTTGCCACTGATTTTTATTTTATCTGGCTGTGAGACAACACCAGAGCAACCAGCCCCTAAAACAATTATTAAAGCTAATCCTGTTGTTAATCAACAAAGTAAAGCAATTGAACAAATCGCGCCTTTAAATCCTAAAGAGCTGGACGATGTTTGGCAACGTATTCGCGCGCAGCTAAGTTTTACTAATTCAAGCCACCCTGCCGTTCAACAACGCATTGCATGGTACTTATCTCACCCTAACTATATGGATGAAATTAGCCGCCGCGCTACACCTTATCTTTATCATATAGTGACTGAAATAGAAAAACGAGATTTACCAATAGAGCTGGCATTAATGCCACTTATTGAAAGCGATTTTGATGCAAGCGCCTATTCTCATAAACATGCGTCTGGTCTTTGGCAGCTAACGCCCTCTATTGCTAAATATTTTAAAGTAAAAATTTCACCTTGGTATGACGGTAGACAAGACGTGATAGACAGTACCCGTGCAGCATTGGATTTCATGGAGTATTTATACAAACGTTTCGATAGCGATTGGTATCATGCTATTGCGGCTTATAATTTAGGTGAAGGCCGCGTTTTAAGAGCAATTAAAAACAATAAAAGGCAGGGTAAGCCAACCGATTTCTTCAGCTTAAAACTACCTAAACAAACAAGTCAATATGTCCCTAAGTTACTTGCTGCTGCCCAACTACTCAAAAGCCAAAAAATGGCATTTCCTGCGATAGCAAACAAAAATACCATTGCGGTGATACCGGTTTCGGGAGCCGTTATCATAGATAACAAAGAGAAGTGGCAACAACTAGAATCATTAAATTACGGTGTGATCCGCTTTCCCGCAGTTATTGATGCGCCTCATATAGTCGTTCTTGCCGATGAGCAAATAGAGTTTAAAGCAATGCTCGCAAATCAAAAAAGTAATGATTACAGTCAATGGCAACACTACACCATTCAATCTGGCGACAGTCTCAGTGTCATAGCTAAACGCCATGCAATAACAGTTAATCAGTTAAAGGCCTTTAACAATCTAAAAAGCAATCGTATTCGCGCAGGGAAAAAGCTGATACTCCCTATACTTGCAGATCAAGAAATCGAGCATAAAGTTAAATCAGGCGAAAGCTTATGGAAAATCGCTAAGTATTACAAAGTCAGTATTAACAAACTAAAACAATGGAATAACCTTTCAAGCGACCATTTAAAAATAGGTAAAAAACTTACTGTATTTTTGTCTAATAGCTAACCACTTGGCTGATTATTAAATATATGGACTGATAACTTTATCAGCCCATATATCCTTCAAACCAATATCATTTATTAAGTGATTAGATTTATCCATTTTTAAAATACATACATTTAATGCTCTACATACTTGCACCACACAATACATAGTTTGAAAGTTAGATTTAATACCAACTTGCTTATATATGCTATTTATTTGGTGCTGTATACCTAGTACTTTGCAAACAGACGTGCTGGTAAGCCAGTTCATTAATGCTTTTAGCGTCGAGAGTCGCTACGCCCGACCTACGTGATGGCTGTTGATGTGAGTGTGTGTTAATTGCACACATTTCACTTTTCTGCAAACGTAAAAAATTCCGACTATTTCGAATCGGGCTCTCTACAATTTGAAGCCTGTATAATGTCGTAGTGCCCACAGCGGTGGAGAGCCACGGTGCAAATGGGATACTATCTTTGCGTCGGGGCGGGCTTCCGCAGGGCTCGCCTTCGAGCTGTTTTGTTTCACTACTGAGTTCAGCATGGGCTCTTGGCTATTTATTAAATCCCAGATAGCAAAAAACCCGTCACTTTTCTGCAGACGTAAAAAAGCCCGAATCGTTAGATTCGGGCTTTCTACAATTTGAAGCCTGGTAATGTCCTACTTTCACATAGCAAATGCTACACTAT